>CAIMWF010000033.1 GCA_903845055.1 uncultured Bacteroidales bacterium
CCTGGTAGGGGTCACGGTCATCACTTCCGAGTTTGATTTCAGTATTGAAATTCTCCGGACAGCAAAAAAATTCAATCCGGACATCCTGACCATCGCGGGGGGATTGCATGCCACCCTGTGTCCGGGCGATTTTACCGATGCTTCGGTCGACATCGTGATCCCGGGGCAGTGTCCGCATGTTTTCAGGGAGGTTGTCAGGAGAAAGGAGCAGGATGGAAACTTTTCCGAGGTACCCGGGATCCTGATCAATTCATCCTCCGGCCTTAAGAAAACAGCCGGGAAAGCGGCCCCATGGGACGGCGCCGGCGCCGATTACCTGATGCCCGACCGGTCGCACCTGGAACGCTGGATTGATACGTACAAGGTCGGCAACAGTCCGTTTCCCAGCACTTATGTTTTCACTTCGCTGGGTTGCCCCTACAAGTGCACGTTTTGTTCCATTTGGACCCAGTTCAGGGGAAAATATTACCAGCGCTCAGTCGAGAGCCTGATCACCGAGCTGAAATCGATCCCGGAATACCCGGTCGTGCGTTTTGCCGATGCCAACACGGTCGTGGATGAACAATTCATGATGCAGCTTTTCCGGCGTATCGAAGAGGAGGGCATCCGCAAGACCTTCATCATGGATATCCGTGCTGATGTGGCGGCCCACCGTCCCGACATCATTGAAAAGCTTGCAAAGGGGGGATTGAAGGTGGTCATTTGCGGCTTTGAATCCTTCCGAGACCAGGAGCTGAAAAAATACCATAAAAATTCACCGGCCATCGACAACCGCCTGGCGGTAGAAGTGTTCCAGCAACACGGTATCATGGTGAGGGGAAATTACGTCATCCCAACCGATTACAACCATGCTGATTTTGAGGCGCTTGCCGAATATGCCGATCTGAACCGGGTCGTTTATGCCGGCTATACCGTGTTGACCCCCATGCCGGGAACGGTATATCACCAGGAGGTAAAGGAAAAGATCACCGATTACGACTACCGTAAATACAACTTTTTCAACGCGGTTATGAAGACCACCCTGCCGTATGAAGAATTTCATGCACGGGTGGCAAGCCTGTGGCTGATCAAAAAGGGAAATGATGTCATCTGAGTAAAATAATCGCCGGGAATCATTCCCGGTTCACAGGGAAACGCTATGCATAAGGTTTTGCTGCTCAATACGAATACTGAAAAACGGCCCTACCCGGTACCGCCCGTCGGTCTTTGCATGCTGGCAGCCGGCATTGAAGGACTGTACCATGTGAAAGTTTACGACGGTGTCTTCGATGAAGGCAGGAGCCTGGTTTCCCTGGTGGTTGAATTCGAACCCGATGTTATCGGGTTCAGTATCCGGAACATAGATGATACGGTGGAGGAGCGGCTCATATTTTATATGGATGAAATTCTTGAAAAGTTTATCAGGCCGGTCAGGGCGGTTACCGGCGCACCTTTTATCCTTGGCGGGAGCGGCTTCAGCATTTTCCCTGGTGAGATAATGAAGATGACCGGTGCCGGGTACGGAATTGCCGGCGAAGCGGAAGAACTGCTGCCCGTGTTGCTCTCCCGGATACTGGGGAAGCAGGATGTATCGGACCTCCCGAATGTATATACCAGCCCGGGCATGAAGCCAGGGGCAAAACCCACACCAACCGTCCTGAGGCCCGCAGCCAGGGCATTTCCTGAAATCGACCGCTGGGTTGATTTTACACCATACCGGCAGAAAGGGGTTTATTCGATCCAGACAAAGCGCGGCTGCTGCCATGGCTGCATTTATTGCACCTACCCGTTGATCGAGGGACGGAAATTCAGGCTCCGGAGTCCGGCCGGAATTGCCGACGAAATTGAACAGGCCTGTCACCGGCTGGGTGAGGTAACCTTTGAATTTGTCGATTCTACATTCAACGACCCGAAGGGTCATGCAGAGGATATCTGCCGTGAGATTATCAGGCGAAAGCTCCGTGTCAGGCTGAGGACGATGGGTATCAACCCGCGGCATGCCAGCATGGAACTTTTTGAACTGATGGCCTCGGCCGGTTTCGGGCAGATCGATGCAACCCCCGACAGTGCTTCCCCGAAGATGCTGAAAAACCTTGACAAAGGATTTACCCGGGGGCAGATTGAGAAAATGGCAACAATGATCAGGAAATCCGACCTGCCCACCATGTGGTTTTTTTTATTTGGCGGTCCGGGAGAGGATGAGGGCACTTTCGGTGAAACGGTTGATTTCATCGATCGCTTTATCAGTCCGGATGACCTGGTATACATGCACCTGGGGCTTCGGATATACCCGGATACGCCCCTGTATGAAATTGCGGTGAAAGAGGGAAAATTAACCCCCGGCCAGTCGGTTTTCCAGCCTGCAGCCTATTATTATTCGGATAAGATATCAAAAAACGCCCTCAGGAATATGATCAGGGAAGTTTCAGCATCCCGTCACAATTGCCTGCCCGCCGACGAAACAGCACCCTCGCCGGCCATGCTCGCCGAGGCCGGTGAAATGCGCAGGATGAACCAGCTTACGGAACCGATGTTCAGGACTTTGCTCCGGATCAGAAGACAATGGAAAACCGATGGCAGGATGTAATGGTGACGCTTTATTCTGCGGGTGGCAGGTTGCCGAGTGTGTAAAACCGGTAGTTACCCTCCACAAATTTTGAGTTTTTTACAAGCCCGTTCGAAGGTCCGCATTCAACAAACATATTTACTCCGTTTTGAACCATCACCTCCTGCGTGTTCAGCCAGTTGAGCGGGCAACACAGGTTCCGCACCACTTCGTTACGCAACGCTTCCGGGGTTTGCAGGATTTTTTGATCCACCAGCGATACAACAGGGTTCGCGGCGGGTTGAAATCCGATCGCTCTGATTTTCCGTGCGAAATCAAGAGAGCCCTGTTCAAGCAATCGTGAATGGTATGGCAGCGATACGCCCAGGTCGCGCGTATGAAGCGCCCCCTCTGCGGCAGCCAGTTCCAGGAGTTTACGGACATCCCCCCTGTACCCTGAAACCACGAACGAGTGAGAGGCATTCCGGTTGGAAATGGAGGCCTCCAGGTTGTGGTTCCCGATCAGGTCGGTGAGGTCATTACCACTGAGTCCGATGATCGTGCCCATGGAAAAATGGTCGTGCGGAAGGGAATCCCGCATGGACTGGTAGGCGATTTGGATCAGTTCAAGACCCGATGCAAAGGTGATGGACCCTGCGTCGAATAATGCGGCATAGATCCCCATACTGTAGCCCGCGGTCAGGACGGGCCGGAACTTCAACTTTCGCAGGATCCCGGCGGCCGTAGATGAATAGATGTAGGTGAGGTACTGCGTTCTGAGTTCATCATTTTCAAAGGTCTCCCCGCTGAACCCGAAATGTGAAAGCACGGGATCAATGGTTGCCGCGGCGATTGCCAGCCGGGACTGAAAATCCCGGTTGAACCCGGGAAGGTTTTCCCCGGAATGGTTGCGGTAGCCCTGGGCGAAGGCTGCAAAAATGAATGACTGACGGGAATCGGGTAAACAGTCCGGAGAATTAACGCTCGAATTCAAGAAGCCGGTTTTCATGTTCAATGATCAGCAACTGCATCTCAATGAGTTGGCCGATGGTGGAAACGGGATGTTTCACTGCGTATTTTCCAATGGTTTTCAACTCAATGTCAAGATGATACTTTTTCTTGAAAATTTCTATCAGTTCCAGGAACATCAGCGAATCACCGTCAAGGTCGCTGATTATATTAGTTTCGTTGGTGATCCGGGATACGTCGGTTTCACATTCTTCTGCAAAGAAATTATAGACAATCTCTTTCACCTCCGCCTTTATGCTTTCTGTAATTGTAGCCATGTCTGTTAAACTTTCGTGCAAAAATATAATTTTTATTGATTAACCATCTTTTACAGGCAGGCAAAACATCATGTTACCGCCTATTTTTTTTCAAGTCGTTGTTTAAGCCCGCAGATAACTTTAACGGGCGAATCAACAATCAGCATGTTGGAGAGCCAATCCGGGATATTCCCCGCCGGGTCGACATGACCTTCGAGGACCACGTGCGATAGCTCATTCCCGGCAGGTCTGATGGTCCAGGTTTGCCGGTAACTGGTGATCCTCACCATGTCACTTTTCTCGGGAATGAAGCCAGGCAAAGGCAATGCGGTGATCGTCCGTACGCCAGTCAGCGGGTCGATGGAGATGGTTACGTCCACGCAAAGGTCCCGGTTCGTAACAGGCCATGGCAGGTTATAAACAAGGTAGTAACGCGCGCTTTTAAATTTTTCATATTGCAGCACCTTGATCCGGGTAAGATTTTTATCCCACCAGTCCGTATTGTTGACATTTTCAATAAGCGCGAAAATTTTTTCAGCCGGTGCATGGATATCGGTCTCACCCCGGTATGATTTTACCGTTTTCCCGGCCTCCGTGCACGTATAAATCTTAATGCCCTCTTTTTCTTTGATAAAAGTCCATGACTGTGCCGCCGATGAGCCTGGAAGGACCAGTAAACACAGGATTGAAAAAATGAACCGGGTACAGGAATTTGTCATGACATCTGCGGTTTGATCCGGAATAACGACAATACCGATTTTCCCTCGAATATGGGTTAACCCCGGCGGTTCACAAATTTTCCAGCCGAAATCAGGCTGTGTATTTTTTTAATACAAGAATGGCGTTGTGGCCTCCAAAGCCAAAAGAATTCGACATGGCTGTGCGGATATCCTTGATTCTCGGAATATTCGGCACATAGTCAAGATCGAGGTCGGGGTCGGGATTGCGGTAGTTGATGGTGGGAGGGAGAATCCCTTCCCTGAGGCTCATCGCGGTGATGATTGCCTCGATGGCCCCCGCCGCCCCGATTGTATGGCCGATCATCGATTTGGACGATGATACGGGTATTTGACCGGCCAGTTCGCCGAAAACCTTTTTAATGGCCATGGTTTCGTACCGGTCGTTCAACTCGGTGGAGGTTCCATGGGCATTGATATAGCCAATCTCCTCACGGCCGACGCCTGCATTCTTCAGCGCAAGTTCCATCGTGCGGGCCATCCCTTCGCCATCCTTCATGGGTGCCATGATGTTGTAGCCTTCGCTGGTAAGCGCATAACCCGCGACACCTGCATGGATGCGCGCGTTGCGTGCATGCGCGTGTGCTGCCGATTCGAGAATGAGAACCCCGGCACCCTCCCCGATGACGAAACCGTCGCGGTCGCCCGAAAAGGGCTTGCTTGCCTGGCCGGGAGGGTCGTTTGCAACGGAAAGAGCGTATAACGCATTAAATCCGTTGATCTCCTCCGCATTGATGATGGAATCGGCTCCACCAACAATGACAATATCCGATTGCCCGTTCCTGATCATTTCATACCCGAAGGCGATGGCATACGCAGAGGATGCGCAGGCAGTGTTTACGGCAAAGTTCGGCCCCGTCAGTTGGTACTCGAGCGAAATCCATGCCGGCATCGAGTTGGTCATGGATTTGAATACCGTATTTTGAAGGTTGGTATCCCTCTCTGCGCTGGAGTTGCCCGTGTTGACCACGCCCATGATCACACTGCACCGCGTCCGGTCTGCCTCTTCAAACGAAATGCCTGCATCTTCCACGGCTATTTTAGCGGCGGTGACACACATCCGGGTGACCCGGGTCATCTGGCTGGCGGCACGTTTTTTAATATAACGGCGCGAGAGTTCCTCGAATTCCGCGGGCACCTCGGCTGCGATCCTGGTCGCACAGGAAACCGGATCGAACAGGGTTATGTGCCGTATACCGCTTTTACCGGCAATCAGGTTTTTCCAGTTTTCCTCCAAAGACAAACCAAGGGATGAGATAATTCCCATCCCGGTGATGACAACTTCTTCAGGCATTTTGTGGCTATTTCTGCAAACTATTGGCCCACTTGCAAATCATCTCAACCTCGGCCGGGGTCGGGAGCTTATCAGGATTATTTTTACGCCATTTTCCCGGGGGCATCGAATTCTTGCTGACCTCTTTACAGATTTCCTTCGCTTTATCCATCTGTTTTGAGGCATCATATTTATCCCACCCTGAGAAGTTGACCTTGCCTTTGGCCATGAAATTCCCGTCGTCGGAATGGCAGTCCATGCAGGCTCTCTGGACAAACTTATGAATGCTGTCGGGCAGCGCCGTGCCGGAAACAGTGGGCTTGCTTTCTTTTGAACCGTTTGCAGCCTGCAGGTTGAACACAACCATCACGGCAAACAATACGCTTACGGAGGTAAGCGTTATTAACACGAGTTTTTTCATTGTAAACAGGTTTATTTTTTACAAAGATAACCAAGATAAATGTTGCACAAAAAAAAATACGGACATTTGCTGCATCTCTTTAATTTTAACCGGCCTGTGAGGCTGGTAAGGAGAATGCTATAACCTTAACCTTCATTATTAACCGATTAAATACATGGCAATTATGCGTCAACTGAATTACATCACCGTGGTAATTTTCCTGTCGGTATTTTTTTTATTTTCCTCCTGTAGTAAAAATAACAGCACGCCGGGCGTTGACCAGAAACCGTCGCTCACCTTTACGACCCTGAACGGGTATGTTTCCACGGATGCAACCCTTGGCATAAGCTCCCCCTTCAAGGTCGGGCTTTGGGCTGCCTCGAATACCAATTCCGCGGCAAAGCTTACCAGGCTGACCGTAAGGAGGGTATTTAACAATAATACCATCAGCAACGACACTACCTTCAGCACCAGTGCCCTTCACCTTGACATCAATGCAACAAGCAATTCAGGGATGGGAAAGGAGAAATGGTATTTCAGGATCACGGATGATAAAAACCAGTACAGGGAACTCAGCCTGACCATCACTACCATCGTCACCCTGGGGAAATGAAGCAGCGCAGCAGGATCTGATTAATCCTCGAAAAGAAGCCTCTCAAGGGGGCTGAGTTCAATTCCAAAATATTCCTCAATGGCATGAATCACCTGGTTTGGGGAGAGGGAGGATTGTACTGCAAATTTCTTGCAGGTTTCAAACCAGGTCTGTCGCAGGTACTCTTCAATTTCGGAAGCATGCGCCGGATCCGGGCCGGGTGCTTCGGTAACCGGGTATTGATAAAATCCTTCGCGGGTTTTAACCCCAAGTTTCCCGGCGGCCACCAGTTTGTCCAGGAAGGCAAGGAACCGTTCGAATCGTTCCCGGTCAGGGTAATCACGCGAGTAGTTCCTGACTGAGTTCGCCATGGTGTCCAACCCGACACTGTCGCAGAAGTCAAAGACACCGAATGGAAAAAAATTCTTTTTAACCAGCCGGTCCATCTGCGAAAAGGTGCATTCGTCGTCCTGAACGATCCTGAAGGCCTCATTCTGGAATTCCAGGAATATTTTATTGAGGATAAAACTGTTTTTTTCGTCCAGGGTGATGAAACTGCGGCCGATCGTGTGGAGGAAGGATTCAATCTCCTGGTGCACTGCCGGTGATGTATTGGGACCAGGTGTAAATTCGACCATGTTTTTCAGCGAAACAGGGTAGAAGAAATGCAGTCCGGCAAACGGTCTCGTGCTGCCAGCCTTCACAAGGTCCGATGGTTTTATGGAAGATGAATTGGAGGTGAAGATACAACCGGGCTGCACAAAGGTGTCTAGTAGCAGGAACAGTTCCTGCTTCATGGCAAGCACCTCGGGGATGGCCTCAATAATAAGGTCGCAGTTGTACAGGGTGCGGGGATCTTTCGTGATGATCGTTCTCAGCAGCAAATCCTGATGTGACATGTTGCCTGCTCCGCCCTCTGTAGTCCGTTTGATGCGCTTTTCAAATTGCCGTAAAAGTTTTTCCAGGTCGGCTTCAGCGCTACAGACCCAGACAATTTCAAAATTAAAACCGGAAAGAAAATAGAGGATTCCGGAGCCCATTTTGCCTTCGCCTATAATGCCGACCTTGCGGATTGAGGAGGATTGACGGGGAGTGGACACGTTAATTAAATTAAAAATTAAAAATTACGGTTTAAACCGGGGGTTGTTGGTTGGGTTCGTTTTTTATCCAGGGACCTTTGTCCTGGTCAAGGATCATTTGCCTGAATTCTTTCATGTTCCGGTGATGGGAGCGGATATGCCTTGTATAGCCCAGGATCGAGAGCATGAACCCGAGTCCCTTGTCGATGGCGATTCGGTCGGTGCGGATGAGCCCGATAATAAACCAGAATAGTTTCCTGCGCTCCGGGTCGGTTGAAAGAACGAATTCCTTAAAGGTGATCCACGATAGCCGAACCTTCAGGGAAGCGGGAATATCGCTTCCGGCCCTTGTGAATGCCCCGTTGCTGAACAACGCTTCCGCCTTGGCCCGTATGGTTTTAAAAGAATAGAGCCGGCTGATGGTTTCCATGTATTTGTCGAAAAGGTCAATCTGCGACATGTTCATGTAGTGAAGGGTGGGGAAGTGTCCGACGCCGAGTTCCGGTTCACAGTTGAACAGCCGTCCTTCCTGTTGGAATTTCCTGTGGGTTTCCGTTCCCGGCGCAGCATTCAGCAGGTGAAGGTTGACATACGGGAGGTTGTGCTCCATCGAAAAGTTAAAAATTCTATCAAATTCATCGAGGGTGTCGTTATCGAATCCTACAACAAAACTGGCGCTGATGTGGATGCCGGCCGCATGGATCTTGCGAATGGCCTCTGCATAGATGCTGCCGCCCCGGTTGTGGTGTTTGTGCGATTCATCGAGGCTTTCAGGATTCAGAGATTCAAAACCGACCAGTATGTTGAAACAGCCGGCATCGGCCATGAGGGTCAACAGCTCATCATCGGTGGCGACATCGAGGCTGCACATGCATCCCCATGATATTTTCAGCGGGATGATGGCGCGCATCAGCTCCTTGACATACTTTTTATTGATGGTCAGGTTGTCGTCAACGAAGAAAAGGTACTTGACCGGCGCCGCCTTCAGTTCTTCAACCACATTTTCGACATCGCGGTAGCGCATTTTCCTGCCGAAGGTTTTGGAAACCAGGCAGAAGTCACAGTCGAACGGGCACCCGCGCGAAACCTGGATGGCCACCTGGAAAACCCGGTTCATATCAACGAGATCCCACCGCGGTGGCTTCTGTGACTTGTAATCCACGTATGTCTGCGTTTCATAAACCGGCTTCAGGCACCCGTTTTCGAAGTCGGCCAGGCATTCCTCCCATTTACCCTCCGCTTCGCCAACCACCACGCTGTCGCCGTGTTTCAGCGCCTCTTCGCGCGTGTACGAGGCAAATGGTCCGCCATACACCACTTTGGCGCCCAACGCCCGGTAACGGTCGCCGATTTCAAAGGCCCTTCTTCCCGTGGCGTCGATGGTAGTGATGCCGACAATATCAGGCCTGGCGTGACCGGGCAGTTCACCAATCTCCTCATCGAAGATGCTGATATCATAATGACCCGGGGTAAGCGCTGCGATGGTGGGCAGCGCCAGCGGGATCATCGGCCGTCTTTTTCCAAACATCTTTGCCAATTCGCTGTTCAGCGGGTAATTGACATATCGCTGCTTCGGACTGATTAAAAATAGGGTATATCGTTTTCTTAAAGGCATATCCGGAAACTACAATTGTGTATAAACTTTTTTATTCGAGTTACCAAGATACAATAATTATCCAGGCAACAGGCAATAGGCAATACAACATACTATTCCCTAATTTCGCTACCTCGCTACCTCGCTACTTCGCTACCTTTTTTCTATCACATATCCTGCCTGCATGAATTTGCTCACTTCGGTCACGAAGCTTACGACGAGATCGCCCGGGTTGAAGGTTTCCTCTTTCCTGATCCTGTCGAGGCAGAGGAGTGCCATCGGGGGACCAATGTAGCCCATTGAAGACATCTTCGTCCACAGCGTCTTCCGGTCGATACCAAGCACGGCGCATTCATCCATGATCAGTTCCGAGATATGCTTTGATGGAAAATTGACCTGGAAGAATTTTATCCTGCCAGGGTCGATGGGATGGAGGGCCAGCATCCGTTCCAGGCCGTGAATGAAAACAGATCCGCCCGACTCATGAAAATTGGCACGGAGCTCCTCCTGGAACATCTGCGCCAGGTGATGGTATCCGAGTTCAAATTCCTTCGCCGGATTCATGAAATAGGCCGGGCGCCTGTTGCCCATGGCGGAGGGTTTGAACCCGCCTGCCGATTCGATGTAATTGTATTCGATGAACAATCCGTCGCGATGCTGGTCCGACGCCTGCAAAACCACGGCTGCAGCGCCGTCGCTGAGAAAATAACGTAAAAAAAGTTCTTCTTTCTTCACGATGGGCTGGTTGTAATATTCAGCAACCAGTTCCGACGAAGAGATACCCGATGAGATGACCAGCGCATTCCGGTACCTGCCGTTCCTGACCAGGTCGGAACCAAGCAGCAACGCCTTGTAGGCCGAAGTACAATTGGCATGCACCGAAATTTCGGCACACCGTTCGATGCCCAGGGCCTCCTGTATACGCACGCTGGCCGTGGGCATCTGGTCCTGGTGGGCACTCCCGTATACAATCAGGTCAATGTCACCGGCTTTGAGACCGGCATCGGCTATGGCCTCTTTCGCAGCCTTGGCCGACATGGTAATGTTGTCCTCTGTGAATTCACGGGTTACCGGGTCAATGGCAAAATGGTAATAATCCACCTCCAGCATTTCCTTCATGAGGATTCTCACCCGGGTGAGCCATTTTCGGATCTTTTCGGGGGCCCCGGTCAGATTGCCGAGGTAATGGTCAACCTCATCGGCAGGGATGGGTTTCCCGGGGAGAAACGAGCCGCTCCCGGTTATTTTTACAAATATGTCACCATGTTTTTCAGGCATCTCTTGCCGGATTATTTTATCATGTTTTTTTCGGCAGGCTCATTTCAGTCCTGCACCTGTTTTTTTCGCCGCAGGTATTTTTCAATATAAACCTGCCTGAATTCCACATGGAAAGGTTCGGGCAGGGAGATCGCCAGGGTCAGCGCAATGTCCTTCAGTTCGCGTTTCGGTACCACGGCATCCACCATGTTCAGGTTCCCTGCTTCGGTTGCAGGCAGCGTCATCCCGCGAAGGATAAGTTCCAGCGCCCTGGCCTTTCCTGCCAGGGTCACCATCCGCCCGATTCCGCCAATCCCCGGCATGAGGTTGAAGGAGGTTTCGGGCAGGCCGATCACGGCGTCATCGGAACAAATCCTGAAATGACTGAAGAGTGCGAGTTCAAATGCCGAACCGAGACAAACCCCGCCGATGGCTGAAATGACGGGAACATTCATTTTCTCAAGTTTTTGAAAACACCGGTAATTTTCAAGCATCGACTCGTTGGACAAATTTGCCAGCAATTCGGACAGATCGGCCCCCGACGAAAAATGACGGCCGTTCCCGTGAATGATGATCGCCTTCAGTCCTGCATCATCCGATACCGAGTCAACCCAATCACTGAACTCACGGAAGAACTGAATTGTCATCTGGTTGGAGGGGGGCTGGCCTATCCTGAGCCAGCCAACGCGGTTTTCGGTATGCCACCGCAGGGTTTGATAACCGTGTGATGCAGCCACACCGCCAGCCTGGGGTTTTGCTCCCGCTGATTTTCCATTGAATATTTCCAGCACGTTTTCAGTCATTTCCAATGTTTGATGCAGGGTTTGTCGTAAGGACCGTGTTATTTTCCTCCGTTTTCCGCCTGGCCGATTCATCCGCCGCAAGTTCGCAAAAAAGCCGGACCTCCCCGGCAGCAGCCTCTTCCCGACCAAGTAAAATACTGTTCCTGATGGCTGTCATGACATGTCGGATCACCTTCACCGGGCGTTCCCTGGTCATCTTCAGCATCAGTTCCAGCGAATATTCCCAGGCTTTGTCCTTCGGGGCGATATGATCGACCAGCCCGATCTCCCTGGCCCGGGCAGCGGAGACAATGTCACCTCCCAGGATCATCCTGGCCGACTGAAAGGTGCCTGCAATAGCGGGAAGGCGGTATGTGCCGCCCATTCCCGGCATCAGATTGAGGTTGACTTCGGGAAATGCCAGCAATGCATTTTCAGAGGCAACCCTGAAATGACACGCCAGTGCGATCTCGAGGCCTCCGCCGAAACAGACCCTGTTGATGGCTGCAATGACCGGTATGTCCATAAGTTCGATGTATCGGAGCAGTTCGTGTCCCTTAACCATTACATCCTCCAGTCCGGCCGGCTGACCGGCAAGGGTGAAAATCTTTCCAAGATCTCCGCCGGCCGAAAAATTTCTCCCTTCTCCTCGGATGATCAGTCCCTTCAGCGTTTCATTATTTAACCAGTCCTGCAAAAGGGGCAGGGGAATAAATTCGGGCAGCGGTAAATAATTTTCCGGCGGATCGCTCAGGGTCAGGATCCCGATCGATTCAATAATTTCAAAGGTCACATTTTTCCCGTAGTACATGGAGAACAAATTTTAAATAAGTTCAAGGATTGCAGCCGGGACCTCCCCGGCGATCCTGTCTTTGCCAAGAAAAATCAGCTTTGTTGTTGCCCTTGCCGAGGGCAGATTTGTGGTCAGGTTGGTAATCTTCTGCTGAAAAACAAGATAGGGTTTTTCCTCAAAACAAAAAGATTCGACCGACAATTCGTCGAAAAGCCTGATTTCCCGCTGGTAACGGATATGAATATCGGTCACGACCGGGAAATTGTCATCCTCCTTCAGAAACCCGTATAAACCCAGTTCCCGGAAATATTCCCACCTGGCATGTTCGAAATAATTCAGGTATACCGCATTGTTTATATGATTATACGAATCAAGTTCGTAACCCCGGGCTGTAAATGTGATGGTAATTTTTTTCGCCATGGTCATTCAGGTTCAAATATTCCTTTAAACTTTAAAAATACCGTTTCACCGGAAATGATGGATGCGGTCACTGAATGTAACTGGTTCGTCGCCGGCTTGATGATGACCTTCAATTCGACAAGGGGAGCCTTTTCGGGATTGATGATGGCCAGGAATTTGATATTGTCCGATTCGACAAGCCTGACCGGGCGGCCGAGCGCCATTTCAACCACCTCCCTGATCATCTGGACCTGGCATACGCCGGGTACTACCGGATTGCCGGGAAAATGTCCCCCGAAAATGGGGTCGGCAGGATTAAGTGCCGCAATCATCACAAATTCCTGCAGGGCATTATCAGGGTCAGGTATTGTAAACGACTGAATATCATAGAAACTACCGGAAAGCATTTTCAAAAACCTTTTATAATTGTTAAAGGGCAAAAATAGGGAAAAATATTTACTGTTATATAGATAGCGGATAACGGTTTTAAATGGGGGAGAGGTACCATGATGCAGGCTGTTTGCTTTGAAGAATGGAAAAGTGCAGCACCTGGTCTGTTTTATCCTTCATATGAAACAAAAAACCACTAATTTCGGCCCCCTTAAATCGTCATTCGTCAATCGTCATTCGTAACATGAACTCCCTACCCCTCAGCAACAAAGTCATCCTCGTTACCGGTGCCTCCTCCGGGATCGGTGCAGCGGCAGCCAGGGCATTCAGCGCCGCCGGGGCGAAGGTCGCAGTTGCCTCGCGAAGGAAAGAAAAGCTTGAACAACTGGCCGCCGGGATGAACGATTCGCTTGTCATCGGCGTCGACCTGAGCCTTGAAAACGAGGCCAGGGAGATGATCAGGCTGGTGGTTGCCCATTACGGCCGGATTGACGTACTGGTCAACAATGCAGCTGCGATCATTGTCGACCGGTCCGACTCGGTTAAAAGCGCCGACCTGATCAATGCCTTCCGCACCAACCTGGTTGCGCCGGTTGTGGCGACCCAGGAGGCCCTGGTCTCCATGCGGAAGCAGGGTGGGGGTCAAATCATCAATGTCGGATCGCCCGGTTTCATGATGGGGATTCCATTTTACGCCCCTTATGTTTGCTCGAAAGCCGCCCTTTCGGCATGGACCCGTACCATCCAGTCCGAGTGGGCCGGTTCGGGAATCACGGTCAGTGAGTATTTCCCGGGGTACATAGCCACCGATTCGCTCCCCGATTCAAGGCTTGGCAACGTGGAGCAGGATTTCCTGATGGAAGAGCACCAGAATTTCATCGCAAAAATGTTCACCAAACCCAAAACCCCTGATCATGTTGCACGGCAGCTGGTGCAGCTGGTCATCCGGCCGCGGGCCATCACATACTCCGATTTCGGGGTAAAGATCGGTGCCTTTATTTCAAACATCAGTGGTTTCAGGCTGGCCATTGCACGGCAGATGGCTTCGACGGCCAGGAAAAAGAAAAATCTAACCATGTTCAGCGGGCAATGAGCCGGGTTATCCGGAAAACAAACCCTTTATACCAATAATTCACTTTAAACCAGATTTTCGACCATGAGACAAGCCATCCCCCTTAAAGACCGGAAAACGGATTACATTTACCTGGCATTTTTCTTCCTGAATGTGCTTTATATTACTTACATCGTTGATCTTGAACAACTTGTTATTCCAGATCCCGATCATTTCAGGTATCCGATCTGGCCGCTTCCGTTCCTGGTTGACATGGTTCACTGGTGGGGAAGCAGTTTTGATCCGCTGCAGTGGGCGCGTCCCACGTGGTGGAAGGCGACCATCTGGCTTGATGTTTTGTTTTTCGGACCCTATTATGTGGCGGCCATTTATGCCTTTGTCAAGGGAAAAGACTGGATCAGGGTCCCGACATTAATCTATTCTTCGATCCTGTTTACAAACGTCTTTATCATCATGAGCGAAGAATACTGGGGACCCCATGCCACGAATTGCGTCGCCATCGTAACCCTGGCCAACGCTCCCTGGTTTTTGTTTCCCATCTTCCTGGTTTGGAAAATGTGGAAACACGAGCATCCCTTTACCAAAGAATAATCCTGTCGCGCGGATCTCTTATTTTGCCAGGTCAAGGTCCATTTTTGCCACAATCTTTTTAAATTTTTCCATATCCTTCGGATCAACCGGTTTGGTAGGAGGGGATTCGAGTTTCAATGGGTCGGTGGGGCTGCCGTTGCGGTAAACCCTGAAATCGAGATGGGGCCCGGTGGCCAGCCCGCTGCTTCCCACGTACCCGATCACCTCACCCTGCTGCACATGACTGCCCGCTTTCAGACCTTTGGCATATCCCGACAGATGGGCATAGGTGGTTGAGAATGCGGTATTGTGACGGATGCTGATAAACCTTCCATAACCGCCATGAAACCCGAGCTGGTCAATGCGCCCTTCGCCCAGCGCGACCACAGGCGTTCCCGAGGGCGCCGCGTAATCCACGCCGTAATGCGGACGCGCAATGCGCAGGATGGGGTGCATGCGCGATGCGGTGAATCTTGAACTGATTCGCGAAAATTTCAACGGTGCCTTCAGGAACGACCGCTGCAGGCTCACACCCTGTTCGTCGAAAAACGCCTTCTTGCCATCCTGTTCAAAGTAATAGGCGTGGAATTCCTTGCCGTTGCTGGTAAAGGTGGATGCAAGGATCCTGTCGATCCCAACCATCGTGTTTTCCACGAAAACCTCCTCGTAGATCACCTTGAAATGATCTCCCTTCTGCAAACCGTAAAAATCTATGGTCCATGCATATACGTCCGAAAGGGCCATTCCGAGGTTCACATCCAGGTGGTTTTCGACAAAACAGTTCCACAACGAACTTTTAATTGTCCCGGTCGAGGTTTTGATCACCCGTGTTATCTTTTTCTTATCCTTGTAAACCCTGAGGGAATCCCTGAAATCGTAGACAACGAAATCGATGGGGTTTATCTCGTATATAAAATAGAGGGTGCGCTTCGTGGAATCCCTGGTGGTGATGCGTGCATAAATGTTGCCGGTATGGATCTTCCTCACATCAAACACGTAACTGGTCTCCCGCGCGATTCTGTCGATCATCCCCCCCGGGATGTGTGCGGAAAGGAGCGACGACAGATTCTGGTTGTTGCCAACGGAACCATAGGTTATTTCAAGACTGTCAAGCCCGATCTTGTAGGCCGTTTTGGGTTGTGGAACAGGCACTTTTACCGGGGCCTGGATACTTTTCCCGAAAGGGAATATGAATGCGATGACCGTTACAATGATCAAGACGAGAAAAACGGCGGCAACAGAGTAGGTGCGGAGGGAGATATTCTGCTTAAACGTCATGCGTTGGATGTAAAAGTTTGCGGGTGTTTAGATAATTACGATTTACGATTTACGATTTTGAGCGGGACAGGCTATTTAAGATCAAAACTCAGTCGAATGTAAGGGTAATGTGAACGATCTCGGGCCGGTTGCCAAGCCTGACAGGTGGTCCCCAGGTTCCGAAGCCATTTGAAACATAAAAGTGGGTGGCGCCGGTTTGTTTGTAACCGCTGCTCAGTTCATACATGGCCGAGGTGACGTAGTTAAACGGCCAGAGTTGACCGTGGTGGGTATGCCCTGACAATTGCAGGTCGACACCCTGTTTAACTGCCTCTTCGAGGTGAAATGGCTGGTGATCCATCAGGATCACGGGGAAGGTGCGGTCGACCGGTTGCATGATGTCGGCGAGTTCCTTCCGCTTTTTTCCGGTGAAACGTGATTTGTCCCGATCGTCGCGGCCCACGAGCCAATACCGGCCCCCCACAAGCACCGAAGTGTCCCGCAGCATGATGATACCGTGTGCGGTGAGGTACTTCACCGCAGCTTCCGCTCCACCAATGTATTCGTGATTGCCTGTGATGGCATATACGCCATATTTCGAACGGATCCCTGCAAGGTTAGCCCCCAGGTCGTTTTTAATGACAGGCGCCAGGTCTTCATCCACGATATCTCCGGCGAACAATACCAAATCAGGGTGCAGACCGTTGATTTCGGCGACCAGCCGGTTGGCCTTCCGCTTGGCAATGAGGGTGCCGAGATGGATGTCCGACGCCATCACAATGTTCAGTTCCTTCGCTCCGGTCACTTTTTTGGCGATGTGCAGCGAGAGGTTCATGATCCTCGGGTTCCTCGCATTGATAAAGCCGGCGAGGACGACCAGGGTGACAACCGCGATGGTGATTAACAGCGCCAGGGATTTTGTTTTTGCATAATCAATGTAAAATGCCTGCGGAAAAAAATGGGTGAAATGGTTGACCAGCCTTGCAAAGTCGACGAAAAGGGCCACCAGGATAAAGTACAGCATGAAGGCAAGCCAGAAGGATCCGACCCAGGTAATGACACCGGTAAAACCGCACGGGTAAGCCCTTTCCATGATGCGGGCCAGGACAAACGAGGAGGCAATGAACCAGAATCCTGCAATATACCATGGGCGCCAGCAGGAGACTGCAGGAATTGCCTGGAGTCCCCTGATGAAAATATAACTGTTTACAAGTCCGTATATGGCCAGGACGATGGTGAAAAAGATTACGAAGGCGCTGGTTTTCAATTTTTTTTTGGTTATTTGTGATTTTGGCTGCAAAGATACCGTTTCATAAAAAATAACTGTTAAATTTGTTCATCCTAAATCAACCTGCACGGCAGGTTCGTGACCCCAGAAATGACCTTAGATTTACTTTTTAACCCATAGAAAATGACCGGAGCAAGCTTTACCCTCAGTTGGATTGACTACACCGTGATGATTGTTTATTTTGCCTTTGTGCTAGGCATCGGATGGGCGCTGAAGCGTTACATGAAAGATGCCAATGCCTTCCTCGAAGCCGGCCGTTCAATGCCGGCTTGGGTGGCCGGACTGGCCTTTATCTCGACCAACCTTGGAGCGCTTGAGGTAATGGGCATGACCGGTTCGGGTGCGAAATACGGCATGTTAACCACCCATTTTTACTGGGTGGGCGCCATCCCGGCCATGGTTTTCCTGGCGCTCTTCATGATGCCTTTTTATTATGGATCGAAAGCACGTTCGGTGCCTGAATACCTGAAGCTCAGGTTCGATGAAAAGACACGCGGTCTTAATGCCATTCTCTTTGCCGTGATGACGATCCTGGCCTCCGGTATTTCCATGTATGCGCTTGCCATACTGATGGAACGTGTCCTTGGCTGGAACTTCCACCTGAGCCTCGTTCTTTCGGCAGCCATCGTGCTGGGTTATACCTATCTTGGAGGTCTTTCGTCCGCCATTTACAACGAGGTGCTCCAGTTTTTCATCATTGTCATCGGGTTGCTTCCCATCGTGATCTTGTGCATGCAGGACCTTGGCGGCTGGGCCGGCATGAAGGAACAACTCGTGCCGATCGTTTCCGCCAAAGGGTTTGCGCCCGACACCTGGACCACCACCTGGAAATATACCGGGTCGGCGGCCGCCAACCCACTGGGGGTTGAATGGTACGGCATTTTTGCGGGGCTTGGCTTTGTCCTTTCTTTCGGGTACTGGTGCACCAACTTCCTGATCGTACAGCGCGCCATGTCGGCCGAATCGCCTACAGCAGCAAGAAATACGCCCCTCATTGGCGCCCTTCCGAAAATGTTCATCCCTTTTCTCATCATCGTTCCCGGAATTGCCGCCCTGGTGTTGCTCAACAAGCACGGATCGGGATTTACCCTTCCTGAAATTTCCCCGGGTCATTACAATTACGATTACACCATCATCGCACTGCTTAAACAATACCTGCCCGCCGGCGTCCTCGGGCTTGGAATCACCGCCCTGCTGGCCTCTTTCATGTCGGGAATGGCCGGCAATGTTTCCGCCTTCAACACCGTATGGACCTACGACATTTACCAGAGCTACATCCGCCCGGTGACCAGCGACAAGGCAGCCGACGACAAGCACTACCTTTTTGTAGGACGCATGGCAACCATATTCGGCGTTATCGTCAGCATAGCCGCCGCCTACCTTGCCAGCCTTTTCGGGAATATCATGGATTTTCTCCAGACCATATTTTCCATGATCAACGCCCCGCTGTTCGCAGTTATTTTCCTGGGCATGTTCTGGAAAAGGACGACCGGGCATGCAGCCTTCACGGGTTTGCTGGCCGGTTTTACAATCGCACTGCTGCACCATGGATTGACTGTGCCCGCAGGTGCCGCAACCCTCGTAAAGGGGGGGTGGATATGCAATCTCCATACCTATCCGGTTGAAATGGCCCAGAATTTCTGGACCGCGATCTTTGCCTTCTCAACCAGCGCCCTCATCACGGTGGTGTTGTCGGTACTTACAAAACAAAAGAAATCGGATGATGACCTGCGCGGACTTGTTTACTCCCTCACTCCGAAACTTGGCGTTGAGCAGGTTGCCTGGTACCGCCGGTCAACCACCCTGGCCATTCTCGTCCTTGCCATCGGCACAATTCTGACTATTTTATTCTGGTAATTTATTTTATTATTCCTGCATTCATTTATTCGATAATTAACAATGTTATGGGTATAGATATAAAATTTCCGATCGGCCTCATGTTTACCATTTTGGGATTGCTGCTGACCGTTTTCGGATTGGTTACCTATGGTGACGCCCAGTTGTACAAGCCATCGCTGGGTATCAACGTCAACCTCTGGTCAGGCCTTGGGATGCTTGTCTTCGGCCTCATCATGCTCTTTTTCGCGTGGCAGAGTAAAAAGACAAAAACACCCTGAAATGAACCAGCTTCAGCGAGCCTTTCTGAAGACGCCGATCGGGTATATCGACCTGGAGGGATCAGATGCGGGTATCCGCAGTCTCTATTTTCTCGATTTCCGGGTAAAAGTTCACCGGGTGCCTTCGTGTCTTAAAAAGGCTGTTGAACAGCTGGAGGAATACTTCGCCGGGCAGAGAGACACCTTTGATGTGAAACTCGACCTGCAGGGATCCCCGTTCCAGCTGATGATCTGGCAGGAACTCCTGAAAATTCCCTATGGATCCACCACAACCTATCTCGACCTTGCAAAACGCATCGGGAATCCCGGGGCGCTACGCGCCATCGGCGGGGCGAATGGTAAAAACCCGGTTTCCATCATGGTCCCCTGTCACCGCGTGATCGGCCAGAGCGGCAAACTCGTGGGTTACCGGGGTGGTCTGCCAAGGAAAAAGTGGCTGCTCGAACACGAACATGCCTTTGCCCAGCGAGACCTTTTCTACGGAAAACTCTGATTCCTGTTTCTTTTTTTTCCTGAAAGGATTACGGAATACTTTACATGCGTTGAAAAAAATATCCCTCCTCTTCTGCCTGTTCCTCTCCTCAGCCTGTATGCTCACCGGGCAGAACATGCTGACGGGATTAATTTTTGATCCCATATCGCCTTTCAATATTACAGCGGTTGAATCAACAGCAGGGATGCTCAGGTTCGCCCGCAGCCAGCCGCTTTTTTCCATCCTTGCCGACAGTATTAAAGTCAATTCAGTTACCAGGTCCGGGAATTCCGGCGACACGCTATGGTTCGATCTTGCCGATACCATCCATGGCTGGGCGGTCATAGACAGGAATTTCCAACCCGGGTTGAAGATATTGATCCGTTTCAGGAACGGGGGCAGGGGGCTCCGCAGGCTTGAAAACATCGTTCCGACCGGTGAAGGGGATGAGAAGGTTTACATTACGGCAGCCGGCAGCAAGGAATGGCCGGGGTATCTCTGCCGCTCGCGCCTCTACCGGCCTGGCTGCGGACCGGTGGGCGTCCTCCTGCCCGACAATGCCTGGCACCTTGGCTTTGCAGATTTCAGGATCAACGACACGATTTCACTCGTTGCCCTGGCCAGGCGGGGGCAATGTGACAAAGAACGCTCCGATGTGGACCGCTGGAAGGTAACCCTCAGGCCCTGCGGATGGGTGGAATACAATATATACCTCGATTGCCACGCGGGCGACTGGCACAACGGGCTCAGGATGATGTTCAGGGATCGCTGGCTGTATGACCTGCCGGCATTCAACAACAGCCTGTTCGAACGACGCGACCTGGCCTGGATTCGGAATTCCTGTATCATGCTGCTCCAGTTTGCCTGGGATAAAAAATATTATGATTGCCGGAAGCAGGAATACACCTTCTATGACAACCTGCATGAATATGATTCCCTAACCGGTGGCTTCGACATTTACACCCTATGGCCGACCTGGCCCCGGCTTGGGCTCGACCAGCGGAACCAGTGGGACATGTACCGCGATCTTCCGGGGGGCCTGGCCGAATTGCGCAGCCAGGTTGATTTTACACATCGCGCAGGAAAACGTTATTTTATCTCTTATAATCCCTGGGACGAAGGCAGCAGGAAAGAAGATCAGCTGAAGGGGATGGAGGATCTGCTGCGTGCTACCAATGCCGACGGCGTGGTGCTGGACACAAGGGGAGCGTCGAGCAGAGAACTGCAGGAATCGGCCGACCGTGTGAAGCCGGGAATCATCATGTACAGCGAGGGAATGGCGGTTCCGAAAGACATGCCAGGGATCGTGAGCGGGCGTGTGCACGACGCACTGGTACTGCCTCCGCCGCTCAACCTGAACAAATACATCAAACCCGAATTTGCCATCTTCAGGGTACTGCAGCTGGCCGACGACCGGATCCATCGTGAACTTGCCATCTCTTTTTTCAATGGTTACGGTGTGGAGATCAATACCATGCGACCGGGGCGGCCGGCATGGATCGCGGAGGAGTTTGCCTGGATGGGCAGGACCACCCGCATCCTTCGGGAAAATAATTCGGTCTTCCACAATGACAGCTTCTATCCCCTGGTGCCAACCCTGGCGGACTCCGTTTATGTAAACAGGTGGGAGTCAAATGGAAAAACAATATTTACAATCTACAGTGCCAATCCATCCGGTCATCATGGCCCTCTTTTCGAAACAGCAATTCCGGGCAGCAGCAGCCATGTGGTTGACCTCTGGAACCATCTTCAGGTTGTTGCATCAACCAGGGACATGGAGATGGTCATCCCGGTTTCCGTTGACCCATTTCCCAGGTCGTGGCTGAACAGCCGGCGGGAGGGGAATGCAGGCTGTATCGCGGTGTTCCCGGCTTTGCTTTGGGTGAAGGAGGGAATGGATTCGCTTATTTTCAGTGCAAAAGCCGGGAAAACTGTGGTTTTAACACCAGGTGATCCGGGTTATTCAGCCAGGCAGTTTCGTTTTAATACCGGACGGAATGCCGTTGCGTGGAATTATTTTTCAAATAACATACCCGGGAAGGTTGTCATACAGCTTTTCGACACGACGGAACTGCTTGATGAGAGGGTTGTGTTCCCGGTTAAAGGTAATATCGTGAAAGATTCACCCGTAAAAACACCCCGGACCCCTGACCGGGATGGAGGAACAAATGGCAAGCCAAAACTGGTTAGCATACCCCTGGCCACCCCCAGGACTAAACATGCCCCCGCCGGGATGGCTGAAATTCCTGCCGGGAATTTCAGGTTCTATACCCTCCGCGATCGCGGTACGCTCGAACCCTTCATTCCTTTTCCCGATTTCCGGGACACCCTTACGGTGACCATGCCCCGTTATTTCATGGACGTAACCCCGGTAACCAATGCAAAGTTTCAGCAATTTATTGCACAGTCATCTTATATACCGAAAGATACGTCCAATTACCTGAAACATTGGTTGAATGGAAAACCGGTTAAAGGGACTGAAAACATGCCGGTGGTCTTTGTAAGTCCCGGTGATGCAGCTGCCTATGCCAAATGGGCCGGGAAGAGGCTTCCGGCAGAAATGGAGTGGCAATACGCGGCACAGGGAAACGACGGCAGGAAATATCCATGGGGAAACCATGCTGATTCAACAAGGTGCAATTCAAACCTGAATTTCGAAACACCGGTCGGTCAGTTCCCCGGCGGTGCCAGCCCTTTCGGGGTGACGGACATGGTTGGGAATGTCTGGCAGATGACCGCCGATGAATACGACAACGGGTGTTATTATTACAGGATCATTCGCGGTGGCAGTTATTATCACCCGACGCAGAGCATTTGGTATGTAACCGGCGGACCATTGCCCGTCGACCATCCCGAAATGTTGCTCCTGCTGGCACCGGGCCTCGACCGCAACGCAACCGTCGGCTTCCGGTGCGTCAAGGACGCCCGTCCCTGAAAATGTTATTATTTTATTCCGCCATTTCGCTACCTCGCTACCTCGCTACCTTTCAATGCGTCAAACAACACCTCAACCGGGTGCAATGCCTTTCGCCCGGTTCCATCCATGATCTGGTGGCGGCATGAAGTGCCGGGTGCAGCAATGATGACTTCTGCCGGGGATTTCCTGATAGCGGGGAACAATACCATTTCACCGACCTTCATGGAAACTTCGTAATGTTCCTTTTCATAACCGAAAGAACCGGCCATGCCGCAGCAACCCGACCTGATCTCCTCAACCTGGTAATTAACCGGGAGGGAAAGCATGATTTTCGTTGAACCGGTCGATGCCAGTGCCTTCTGGTGGCAATGGCCATGGAGTTTAACCACGCCGGAGCGATCGGTAAACAATATTGAGAGGCCGGCAGTCCCTGGACCGGATTTTGAAACGGCTTCCATGCCACCTGTGGCGAGACGTGCGACGAATTCGTCAAACAACAGGGCATTCCCGGCGAGGTTGAAAGCGTCCTGTTTCAGACCCGGATCCACCAGTTCGGGGTACTCGTCCCGAAAGGTGAGGATAGCCGAAGGTTCAATGCCGATCAGCGGTGATCCTGCAGTTACAAGATCCTTCAGCTTCATTACATTTTCGTTTGCGAGTTTCTTCGCTTTCCTGACCAGCCCTTTTGACAGAAAGGTGCGCCCGCTTTCGGCATGATCGGGAATGATTACCCGGTAACCGAAAACATTCAGCAGTTTGATGGCTTTGATGCCGATTTCAACATCGTTGAAGTTGGAAAATTCATCGACAAAAAGATAAACGACCGGTGCCTCTCTGACCTGGTTGGAGGAGGGACCGGAGTTGTGTTTTGCAGCCCATGCCCTCAGCGTTGTGCTGTAAAGCAATGGGATGGCGCGTTGGGGCGCAAATCCAAGCAGTTTTTTCGTAACCCCTGAAATAACCCGGTTTCCCTGGAAAAAATTAAAGAGGGAAGGGGCAAGGCTCCCGACCCTGCTGATGGCGGTGATGTTCGCGATGAGACGCGAACGCAGCGGTATCCCGTTTGCATCGTAATAATGTTGCAGGAATTCAGCTTTGAGTTTGGCCATGTCCACGTTCGAAGGGCATTCCGACTTGCACGCCTTGCACGAGAGGCAAAGATCCATTACTTCGTATATTTCACGATGGTCGAAGGGGTTTGTCTTTTGAGAGGTGGTCAGGAATTCCCTCAGGATGTTGGCCCTGGCCCGCGTGGTGGTGGTTTCGTCCTTTACGGCCATATAGGATGGGCACATCCAGTTTCCGGTGATCACTGTGTTGCGGCAATCGCCCGAACCGTTGCACTGTTCTGCAGCCCGCAGGATCCCGTGGCTCCCTGAAAAATCGAATACTGTTTCGATTTCCACGACCGGCTTTCCCGGTTCAAAGCGCAGGCTGGAATTCATTCTTGGGGTATCGGTTATTTTGTTCGGGTTGAAAATATGACCGGGATCCCAAAGCGCTTTGATGGCCCTGAAAAGGTTGTAGTTTTCCTGGCCAAGCATGAGCGGGATGAATTCCCCGCGAAGGCGGCCGTCGCCGTGCTCGCCGGAAAGCGAGCCGTTGAATTTTTTTACCAGTTTGGCTGTCTCACATGCAACGGTGTGGAACAGTTCAACATCGGCAGGATTTTTAAGATTGAGCACCGGGCGCAGGTGAAGTTCTCCCGAACCTATGTGGGCGTAGTACACGCAATTAAGGCCAAAACGGGCCAGCATGGCGTCAAATTCGGCGATATAGGCAGGCAGAACCTCAGGGTTAACTGCTGTGTCTTCCGTGACAGGGACCGGCTTGCGGTCGCCGGGATAATTGGACAGAACGCCGAGTCCTGCCTTGCGCAGGTCCCATACTTTCTTTACATCAGGTGGAAAGACGATCGGGAAATGGTAGCCGAGCCCGGTATCCTTCAGTTCAGCCATGAGTTTACCATATATATCCATGATCTCCTCGCGGGTTTCCCGGGCAAATTCGATGATCAGGATGGCACCCGGGTCGCCTTCTATGAAAAAGCGGTTTTGCCGCTGGGTGATGTTGTCCCTGGTACAGTCCATAATGGCCTTGTCCATGAGTTCAACAGATCCCGGCTGGTATTGCAGCGCTACCAGGTTGGCTTTCAGGGAATCGGCGATGGTATGGCAATGCACGCAGATGAGGGCTTTTTCTTTGGGCGGAAGCGGAACGAGGTTGAGTTTTATTTCCGTCATGAACATCAGCGTTCCCTCGGAACCCGCAATCAATTTTGAAAAATTAAATCCCGGGATGCCAGATTCATACAGGTAATCCTGTTCAGTATCCTTCGTATTTTTTAATTTGTAATGATTGGTTTCTTCTGAAAAAGGTTCCGTATCCATTAGCAGATCAAGGGCATAGCCGGTGTTTCTCCGGTGGATGGACCGGTCGGGGTATTCTCTGCGGATGTTCTCCCGGTTCGCAGGGTCCGTGAGTATCTTGCTGATCTGCTGGTAAATTCTGTTTTCGAGGGTATCACCGGTAAGTTTCTCCGTGAACTCCCCGGGCGACAATTTCCTGAATTCCACCTCCGATGCGTCGCTCAGGAATCCCCTGACCGATATGACATGATCGCGCGTGCTGCCATACAGGATGGAATGGGCGCCACAGGAGTTGTTCCCCACCATCCCGCCGATCATGCACCTGCTGGAGGTGCTGGTTTCTGGACCGAAGAAAAGCCCGTGGGATGCGGCGACCTTATTCAGTTCGTCGAGGATGACCCCGGGTTCAACTCGAACCCAGTGCTCTTCGGCGTTTAGTTCGAGGATGCGGGTCATGTGCCGTGAAACATCCACCACCAGGCCATTTCCTACCACCTGCCCGGCGAGGGAAGTTCCGGCTGTCCTCGGGATCAGGGAAAAATGTTCTTCATTTGCAATACGGATCAGTTTCCGGATATCCTCGCTGTGTTTTGGCAATGCCACCCCCAGGGGCAACTCCCGGTAGGCGGAGGCGTCGGTGGCATAGAGGATGCGGTGCGTATTACCCGTATGGATCTCCCCGGCAAAACCAGGCCTGAACAAATCGATCTTCTTCTGAAAATTTTCCTGGTCCATCATAAATGGTGTCAATGAGTAATTAAAGTAGAATGGATGGCGGTGCCCGAAGCTACTTCATCGGTTTTAACAGGTCAAACCAGGCCGGCGAACTTTTCAGGGCTTCGAACTCAGGCTGCTGCATCATCCTTCCTTTGTCGGAAAATCCTTTGCCCGCGGCAACCTTTATTTGGTTCAGCGCCGCTTCATTTTCAGATCTTCCGGCAAGCAAAACGGCCTTCATGTAATTGGGTTCGGGGTTGGGAGGGTCGGAAATTTCGTACACCGAGATGATTCTTGAAGCCAACTCGGGCTCGTGGTGCGCCATCGCTGAGTTCGCATAGGAGTAACACAGCAGGCTCAGGTAAGCTTTAAGGCGGGAGTTCATCAGGGTATCTTCCGGGTTTTTTCCCTTCATGTTTTTGCTTCCCATCATCTCCACTTTATGATTCCACCACGGGAGGTCCTTCGATGCAAGCGACTCCTGCAGGAAAGCCTGTTCAACACTTTCCTTTTTCAGGATTGCATTACGGTAATCCACCTGGTTTTTATAAGCGGGCAGTTTCCTCAGACGATCCAGCTCAACGCTGAACCATTCGGCAGAAGCCAGTCCGGCGGCAAACTGGGCGGCTTCGCGGCATGCATCCGATGCGGCAATCAGGCGGTTCGCGGCTTTTAAAACAGTTACCTTCTTTCGCATATCCTCAAGGATTGCGGCAACTGTTGAATCGCTGGATGGCATGGTCCGGTCGCGCATGGCATTCAGCAGGTTCCACCTGATGGCTTCTTCCATCACCTCCGTGGGCGGCCAGGTATGAATTCCTGCGAAGGTCGTGATGAAGTGCCGTATCCCCGCCCCGGTCATCGGTTCTTCAAGCGCCAGCATTTCACCCATGTTGAAATCGCCTGTTCCCACAATACCAAAATAGCTGAACCGGTTGACCGTGGGCAATGTTCCCCCTGGAAGTCCCGCCCCGCAACCGATCACGGCATTGATGATCGGGAAGTCCATGGCCGCGATGGCTGCAACCCTGGAACCGCCAGAGAATCCCGCCATGCAGAAACTGCTGGTATCGACCGGGTAAACCGCAAGCACCTCAGTGATCAAAGCTGAGACAATGGCCCAGGTCTCGTTGACCGGCAGCCCGTTTTTTGAATTGTTGGAACCGATCAGGATGAAGCCATAACGGTCGGCAAGTTCCATGTATTTCTTAACAGGAATGGCACCGGCGCCATGCGGGTCAAAGGCAACGATGACGGGCCATCTCCTGATGCCGGCTTTCAAAGTATTGCCTTTCCCGCTCCCGGCGGTCGTGCCTCCCGGAATAAATTTTTTGGGCAGGTACAGGGCGTAGGAAATATCCCTTGCGGTAAACCCTTGAATATTATCGTGCAGGGTTCCTGCTTCCGGCAACTTATAAGTCGGAGCGTTTTTTTTCGCATCCCCGGTGGAACATCCTGCCGTGGCTGCCATCAAGCCCAGCAGTACGAAGATACTCAATCTCCTTCTCATTTTTTATAGAAATTTGTTGATTCGAAAATCTTATCCGCCGATTTTGCGATGAAACCGCTGTACAGGTTCCCGTCGGCGTCGGGATATCGCCGGGCGAATTCATAATAGCAACCCGGAATTTCAAAGGTCCCTTCCGAAAAAACAACGGAAACCTTCTCCGCCCTGGTACTCGATTGTTCCAGCAGTTCAGCGGGTGTTCCCTGGATTTCACCCCCTCCATTGTTCAATAAAAACCCGTGTGACTTCAAAAATGCGTTGACCTTCTCTATTGAATCATATTTGTTCAGCCGGTTCACACTGACGGTGAAATGGTTGGCGCAGAAGCCATTCACGTATAGCCAGGCGGCATATTCCGATTCAGTCCGCAGTTTTTCATAAACCGCGTAGGAGGGTGTTCCTGAAAGGTTGCCGGCATATACCAGACCTTCGTTTCCGTATGCTTCCGGAGGGATTTCAGCAATCCAGTTGCTCACCGTTTTCCTGAGAAAGGGGCTGAATTCATCCACGAGTAATTCGCTGATGAATACCCGCGGGGCGTTTTTATCCGTCTTGTGTTCATAATGTTTTGCATAGAGTTTCTTGGCTTCGAAATGGTAATCCCTCACGAAGGCATAGCCGTTGCTTGTGAAGACTGACGCCAGGACGTCAATGCCGGTAAGCTGGTTACTGAAAGTCCTGAAGGCAACATGGTCGTTGATAACGGTTTCGCCTTCAGCCATAAAAAGATCGAAAATTTTCTTTGTCGACGGGTTGTGAAGGGTATACTCGCTCCATAAACGGTTAAAAATATCCTGGTAATTCATTGGGATTGGTTTTGAGATCAAAAATACGTAAAAGATCATTACCGGTGAAACAGGAGCGTGGTGTAAAAAGGGGTAGGGTGATATATCACAAACAGTTAATTAACAGTTAGATGCAATTCAATGAACATTTTGAACCGGCGAAAAACACTGAATATCTTCAAATTGCGTACATTTGCAGCATATTTCAATAATTTAGTACCTGATTACGTGCGAAGTGTATCATGTAAAAGGTTAACCTCAATATTCATTTTAATGACCATAACTCAACCAGTAATAAATCCTGCCGCGGGGGCCGTGGCGGGTCACACAGATATCCAACCGTTTCCTGCATTTCTTGAAGGCCTGCAGCACCAGATCCGAAAAGTATTCCGTGGGCATGCCGAACACGATCCGCACAACCTGAACCGCGGGGTTCCACCGGCGGTAATATCGGAGATCATGTCGCATAATCCCTTGTCGGTCAGTATTCCAAAGGCCAACGGGGGAAGGGGAGGGGTTACCGCTGAAATCCTCGCGGTATTGTCTGCGGCATCTTATGAGTCACTTGCCTTATCGCTCACGATCGGGATCAATTCCGCCCTATTTATTCAGCCGGTATCGAAATTTGCCTCCCAGGAGATGAAGCGTTTGGTGTTTAAAAAATTCCTTTCCGAAAGCAGCATGGGAGGACTCATGATCACCGAACCCGATTTCGGAAGCAATGCGCTGCACATGCAAACCAGTTTCACCGACAGGGGCGACCATTACCGTATCAACGGAACCAAACACTGGGCCGGGTTGACGGGGTATGCCCGTTACTGGCTGCTGACGGCGCGCGAGCGCACTCCTTCCGGCGATCTGAAGAGGGACATCCAGTTTTTTATTTGCGATGTAAAGGAAACCGGGCAACGCATTGAAGTTGAAGAACTTTTTGATAACCTCGGTCTTTACCAGATCCCATACGGCCGGAACCGGATCGATGTCAGTGTCCCCAGGAACCACCGCCTCGAGCCTGAAACGACCGGGATCAACATTCTGCTTGACCTTCTTCACAGGAGCAGGCTGCAGTTCCCTGGCATGGCACATGGTTTTATCCACAGGATGATGGATGAGGCGATCGAACATTGCAAACAGCGATGGGTGGGCGGCCACAGTCTTTTCGGGTACGACCAGGTTCAGAAACGCCTTTCACACCTGCAGGCTTCCTATACGATTTCGTCGGCCATGTGCGCCTACAGCTGCGATAAGGCGGGAATTGAACAGGATCTCTCCACATCCGGACTGGTGGCCAATACCTTCAAGTCGGTGGTTACCGACATGATGCAGTCTGCCGCACAATCGCTTGTGCAACTGGTTGGGGCGAAAGCTTACCGGTTTAACCACATCGGCGGACGAGGCATCATCGACAGCCGGCCTTTCCAGATATTTGAAGGTTCCAACGACATCTTATATGCGCAGATCACCGAGGGTGTCGTCAAACTGATGAAAAAGGTAAAAGAGAACAACCTTTACCGTTTCCTGAATGCTTTCCACCTTACTGGCAACAGCGCTGCCAGCATCAGGAACCAGCTCGATTTTGATCTCGACATGCAGCTTCCGCAACGCAAAATGGTTGAACTGGGCCAGGCCATTGGCCGGATCGTCTCCATGGAAATGGTGATGGCACTCGGCGACAGGGGGTTCAGAAATGATCTCATCGAAAATGCGCTTACCATCCTGCGCAGCGAAATTGCCGGGTTGATGGGGAATTTCAGGGTGGCGGAGCCCACCCTGGTGGTTGCCGACTATCAGCAGGGCAGTTCATGGCAGGATATTGCTGGTCGCTTTTAGCCCCATTTGCCATGGTAACAACATGTTAATAAATAATTTTTCTCAATCAATCAGTAACTTGCAAATATTTATGTAAAAAAATTAACAAAGCATGTTAAATTATTTTATCTTTGTTAGCCTTTTGAACATAAACTAAGTTAATCCCTTGCATTTTAACGGTTGGAACATTCCTCCGGTTTTACAAATGCATAATAGGAACGAACATGGAAAAGATTCTGATTATTGATGATGAGCAGATATACAGAACAATGCTAAAGCACACCCTGGTCAAGGAAGGTTATACAACCATTGAGGCCGAGAACGGGGAAACAGGGCTGGAGCTTGTAGTTTCGGAAGAACCCGATCTTGTCCTGACAGATTTCAGGATGCCCGGCATGGATGGCCTCGAGGTTCTCGCCGAAATCCATAAGATCAACCCCCGCCTCCCGGTTGTATTGTTTACAGCGTTCGGTGATGTTGCACTCACCATCCGGTCCATTCAGGTTGGTGCCTTCGATTTTCTTGAAAAACCGTTCAATCCCATCCAGTTAAAGATTACGGTTCACAATGCACTTAACTCAGTCAGGCTGAGCCAGAGCCTCAACGAGGTCCTCGATACCGGTGTTTCCGGCGAAAGCATGCCTGGCGATAATGTTGCAATGGGGAAAACGACCCAGATGAAGGAGATCTTCAAAAACATCGGGCGGATTTCGCTCAACAAGGTAAACGTGCTCATCCAGGGCGAAACCGGGACCGGTAAGGAACTTATGGCCCGGCTGATCCATTTTGCCGGAATCACCCGGTTAAATCCCTTCGTGATCCTGAATTGCAGCACCCTGAGCGAAACATTGCTTGAAGCAGAACTGTTCGGACAGGTAAAGGAATCTTACACAGGATCGGTTCTCGAAAAAAAAGGCAAACTGGAACTTGCCGGGGATGGTACGATTTTCCTGGATGAAATAGCGGATATATCACTCAACACGCAGGTAAAGCTGCTGCGCGTGATCCAGGACCTTGAATACGAGCGGGTCGACGGTCATGAAACCCTCAGTATGAAAGCCCGGATCATTGCTGCTACGTGCCGTGATCTTGAAGCACTGGTAAAGGAAGGGAAGTTCAGGGAGGATCTCTATTACCGTCTTAAAGTTTTCACCATCTCGCTGCCGCCGCTGCGCGAGCGCAAGGAGGATATGCGTGACCTGGTCATCCATTTCCTGCATAAGCTCAACAAGCGGATGAATAAAAATGTGATTAAAATCGGCGACGGGGTGATCGAGATGCTGCAGTCACATGATTGGTTCGGTAACCTGCGGGAACTGGAAAATACCATCCTTCAGGCGATTGTCATGTCAAAGAGTGATGTTCTTGAAAAGGACAACATCACCATCAATAAAATCCAGCAGTCTCATGTTGTCCAGGAGGCGCTTCCGCACTTCAGGTCGCTCGCAGATGTTGAAAAATACCATATCGACCGGATTCTCAAGGAGGTAAAATGGAACAAGGTGGAGGCATCGCGCATCCTCGAGATCACGCGGCCCACGCTGAATGCCAAGATTGAAAAATACGGTCTGATCAGGAACTGACCAGCGATTCGCCGATATTTTTTTCCTCTTAATAATACCGGGTTTGTCGGAGCAAATCCAATCCTTTCTTATTATCCATCCTTTACCATCCACAGAGCTGTGACCGCTCTTGCTTTGGTCCCTGCCCATAGCGGGAAATGACACGGAACATATCATCGCCAACCGGGTTCATTTTTCCGGTAAACGGCAAGTGGCAGGTCAAAAATCCGAAATCAGGTTTTTTTGCTTTTACATCGACCATATTCCACGGCTGAAAGAGTTGATTTTACCCGTGCGGCCGGCGATGTTAAATTTGCCTTAACATCATGGATTTGTGCATCAAAAAGATGACCGACCTGATTTCGGATATTCCCTGTTCATTTTTGGTTTTTGGTTCAGATAAACAAATTTTCGGGGATTTCTGATTGATCGGTTCCGGAACAGCCACTGGCGCATAAATCCGCGAGGCTTCCGGTGGCGGGATTTTGAGTACCCGGGCCGGAGAAACAGGGAGATTGCCGGGCCCGCATCTCCCTGTTTTAACAAAAATCAAATTTCGGACGTTAACCTAAAAAATGTCGGATTATGAAAAATATTATATTGATTATTCCTGCCGTCTGCATTTGCGCTGTTTCCCTTGCACAACTGCAAAGAGCCGTGCCTTCTGCGTCATTGCAAAACATGACCATGCCCGCTTTGGTCAAGGTCGATGACATGAATCCCTTCGGCCGTGCCGGCAACAACTTTGTGAACTCCAAATCGGTTGCTGATGGCGACATTGGTGTCTCCCTGGTGTATGATCAGCAGACCAATTCGTCCATGCCGGGGCGTCTTTTCCTCTGGCCCGACGGATCACTGTCGGCCGTGTGGATGAAGAGCGATGTCGCCGGGTATCCTGACCGCGGTACCGGTTACAATTACAATAACGGCACCAACTGGGGTGCCGCCCCCGATGCAAGAATTGAAAGCGTGAAAGCCGGCTGGCCCACGATCAGCCGGTGGATGGGCAACGGGGAACTGGTCATTTCACACAATGCCACCGTCGATCTTGTCATGAACACCCGACCGGTCAAGGGGACCGGGGCATGGACGGAAAAAATGGCCCCGACATCCCCGTCAGCCAATGCACCGCTGGTATGGCCGGCGGTTATCACCAACGGTTCCAATTTCCAGAACATCCATATTCTCGCAATGACCCGCAAGGTTTCCAACGGCGGTAACATTTACCGTGGTCTTGACGGGGCCCTGCTCTATTACCGGTCGCCCGACGGTGGCACTACCTGGGACAAGCAGGGGATCCAGTTCCCGGGTCTTGATTCATCGAACTATAAAGGTTTTGACGGTGACGAATATTCATGGATTGAACCGCACGGCGATACCATTGCCTTCCTCTGTGGCGGAAACTGGGTGGACACCTTCCTGATGAAGTCGTATGATAACGGGAATACCTGGACAAAGGTCCCCATCCTGCCTAATTATTATTGTAAAAATCCTGAAAATCATGTTACACCAAGATTCATTTGCAGTGATGGTTCATTTTCAGGTGTGATGGACAAGAATGGTGTTTTCCACGTGGCGTTCGGCCGCATGCGGGCGCTTGACGATGGTACGGGGCACAAATATGCACCGGGGACCGATGGGATTGTCTATTGGAATTCTACCATGCCTGTGCTGGATACCGCCATTGTAACCGATCTTGACACACTGATCGCACATCATCTCTGCGTCGGGTATGTGGCCTCCGATGCGACCGGCGACACCATCGTCAATTTCCCGTCGTATGGCGTGAGCCTGTCAAGTTTCCCGCAACTGGTCCTCGACAGTTACAACAATCTTTACTTCATCTGGTCGTCCGTCACCGTGGGCAATCCTTCACCTGACCAATACAATTACCGTCACATATGGGGAAGGGCATGGTTCAACGGGAAACCTGCATGGTCGGAAATGAAGGATTTCAACTCCGATTTCATCTACATTTTCCAGGAATATGTCTACCCCTCCGTTGCCAGGGGAATGAAAAACAACAACCTGCAGTTGCTCGTACAAACCTCGGCACAGCCGGGTTCAAATGTGAAGGACCCGACGATCCCGGTGCACAACGTCAACATGCAGTATCGTGAAATTCCTGCCGCAGACTTCATCACCGAGGGCACAGCTGAGGCCCGGGAGGGGCGTGGTTGCCTGGTAGGCCCCGGTTTCCCGAACCCGGTTGCAGGCACGGTAACGATCCCGGTATATGTGGACTATCCAGCACACATCACCATTGAAGTGCATGATATCATGGGCGAAATAAAAATCACCAGCGACAGGGGGATGGTGAACACCGGCGCGGCGAAATTTACCATCGATTGTTCATCCCTGGAAAAGGGGATCTATTTTTATACAATAAGGATCGGCGGGAAATCTTATACACAAAAGATGGTACGGGAATAAAAAAGGTGGAAATGCAAGGGGAGGGGGGAGGCTGTCCGATTGCGACAGGCTCCCCCTTTTTCTTATCCGCCTTTTCTCCTGTCAGCCAAAATCGTGGGAACGGGACCTGGAAAGAACAATAACACCGTGAAAATTAACAAGTAAATCAAAGATACCGCTTGGTCGGTATCATTTTTATTTCTATCTTTGCACCCCATTTTTGTAGGGGAAAATGGAAATCGTTCTTTATATAATTCCCTGACAGCCAATTAAATGTTAAATCCGGATGGCGCAAGCGCGTCACCACAAAGCAAATTTGAATGACTCCTGAAGAAACCAATGTTAACATGGAGCAGAATCCTGAGCCCATTGTTGAACAAGTTGTGAACGCAGAAACCGAAGCCCCTGTTGTGGCAGAAGTGAAAGCAGAAATTATTGAAGAACCTGTTGCCGAGGTTGTTGCAGAACCCGTTGCGGATGTTGTTGCAGAACATGAAGCAGAGGTTGTTGCGGAACATGAAACAGAGGTTGTTGCGGAACCTGTTGCAGAGGTTGTTGCAGAACCCGTTGCCGAGGTTGTTGCAGAACCCGTAGCAGTGCCGGTTGTGCACGAACCGGTAAGAACAAGCAGGCCGAAACCGGCCCCTCCGGTAGCTCCCGCCGATTTTGACTGGGATGCGATCGGGAAAAAACATGAAATTTATTCGAATGACGAACGTCGCAAGCTCGAAGAGGCTTATGACCAGACGCTCCGCGCCATCCAGGATCACGAAGTGATCGAAGGGACAGTGGTCACCATGACCAACCGCGAAGTTATCGTCAACATCGGGTTTAAAAGCGATGGTGTGATCCAGATCAACGAATTCCGCTACAATCCTGAACTCAAGATCGGTGATAAAGTTGAAGTTTACATCGAGAACCAGGAAGATACCACCGGACAGTTGCTCCTTTCGCATAAAAAGGCACGTATCCTGAAATCATGGGAACGCATTAACGATGCATATGAAAAACAGGAGATCATCAAAGGGTACGTTAAATCACGCACCAAGGGCGGTCTGATCGTTGATATCTTCGGAATCGAAGCATTCCTCCCCGGTTCGCAGATTGATGTCAAGCCCATCAGGGATTACGATGTCTTTGTTGATAAGGTTATGGAATTCAAGGTTGTGAAGATCAACCACGAATACAAGAACGTGGTTGTTTCGCACAAGGCCCTCATCGAAGACGAACTCGAAGCCCAGAAGGCAGAGATCATCAAGAAGCTTGAAAAGGGACAGATCCTCGAAGGTACCGTCAAGAACATCACCAGCTATGGTGTATTTGTTGACCTTGGCGGCGTCGACGGCCTCATCCACATCACCGACCTGAGCTGGGGACGCATCAACCACCCCGAAGAGATTGTCAAGCTTGATCAGAAAATCAAGGTGGTCATCCTTGACTTTGATGAAAACAAGAAACGTATCGCCCTGGGTCTGAAGCAGCTTACCCCGCACCCCTGGGATTCACTCAGCCAGGATCTGAAGATCGGCGACAAGGTTACCGGAAAAGTTGTGGTAATCGCCGATTACGGCGCATTTGTTGAAATTACCACCGGCGTTGAAGGCCTGATCCATGTCTCCGAAATGTCATGGTCGCAGCACCTTCGTACCGCACACGATTTCCTGAAGGTCGGCCAGATCGTAGAAGCAGTGATCCTCACACTCGACCGCGATGAGCGCAAGATGTCGATGGGTATCAAACAGCTTATCCCCGATCCATGGGCCAATATCCGTGAAAAATACCCGCTCAAATCGAAGCACACTGCTACGGTTCGCAACTTCACCAACTTCGGCATCTTTGTTGAACTGGAAGAGGGCGTCGACGGGCTCATTCACATTTCCGACCTGAGCTGGTCCAAAAAGATCAAACATCCTGCCGAATTTACCAAGATCGGTGAAAACATCGAGGTCATGGTGCTTGATGTTGATGTTGAAAACCGCCGCCTCAGCCTTGGTCACAAACAACTTGAAGAAAACCCCTGGGATGTTTTTGAAAACGTCTTTGCAGTCGGTTCTGTTCACGTTGGTACCATCGTAAGCCTGAGCGACAAGGGTGCCATCATCGCACTGCCATACGGTGTCGAAGGTTTTGCACCGCTCCGTCACCTTGGCAAGGAAGACAACTCCCTGGCGAAGGAAGAAGAATCGATGGATTTCAAAGTAATCGAATTCTCCAAGGAGAATAAGAAGATCATCCTCTCCCACAGCAAAATCCACCAGGATGTGGCCAATGCCGAGAAGAACAAGGAAGCTAAATCAGACCTGAAGAAGGTGAACGATACCAAAAAGGCTGTCAAAAAACTCAAGGATAACCTTGAGAAAACGACCCTTGGCGATATCGATGCACTTGCAAACCTGAAGGCCGACATGGTGAAGGCCGAAAACCTTGCACGCGATTCCAAACCGGTTGCGGAAAACACTCCCGAAGCCGAAACCGAAAGCGAAGAGGCTGAAGCTGAATAACTGATATGACCTTCTCGTTGACAGTGCTGGGCAGCAATGCTGCTATACCGGCAAACAACAGGAACCTAAGCGCTCATTTGCTCAACGCAAATGAGCGCTTGTTTTTAATCGACTGCGGTGAGGGAACCCAGCACCAGTTGAGGAAATACCACGTTTCCATCGGTAAAATTCGTCACGTCCTGATCAGCCACCTGCACGGGGACCATTTTTTCGGACTCATCGGGCTGCTCAATTCCATGCACCTGCTTGGACGCAGGGAGGTCCTGCATCTTTATGCACCTGCCCGGCTGCAGGAGATCATCGATATTCAGCTGGATGCCTCCCTGACCCGGCTTAATTTTCAAATAGTGTTTCAGCCCCTTTGCTTTGAAGGGTTGCAGCTCCTCTTTGAAAATGAAAGGCTGCAGGTTCACAGTTTCCCACTCCTCCATAGCGTGCCTGCCTGCGGTTTCATCTTCAGGGAAATAAATCCCCCGCGCAACGTGCCTTTAGCCAGGTCATATGCCTATTGCAGCGACACAGGGTACTGCGAGCAGATTATACCTTACATCACGGAAGTGGGGCTGCTTTACCATGAAGCCACCTTTATGCAGGATCTTGCTTCGGCAGCTGCCGACAAACTGCATTCCACCGCCATGGAGGCCGCCGCCATCGCCCTGAAAGCCCGTGCCCGGAAACTGCTGGTCGGCCACTTTTCGGCCCGTTATGAGGATGTTGAACCATTGGTGGCAGAGGCAAGGACTATTTTTCCTGAAACCTACCCGGCGGAAGAGGGTTCGGTGATAAATATTTTTTAGGGTATCCGATTTTTACATACTTTTGTCCCGAATTTGTTGCTGGTTCACGGTCCAGTCTCCACTGACCCGTGTGAAAAGGGAATCCGGTTAAAATCCGGAGCTGTTCCCGCAGCTGTACGCTCCTCAAATGTTTTTAACCTCTTTTGTCACTGTCCTGCTGTCACGGGATGGGAAGACCTTGAAAAACAGAGCAAGCCAGAAGACCTGCCGCCGACATCTTTCGTAGCTTTCGGGAAAAAAAGTGAAGAACCCTAATCTTTAAATACAATGAAAACCAAGTTCAACCTGTTCCTGCTTGCCATGTTCATCGTGGCAGTGATCTCTTCGTGCAAAAAAGAAGACAATACGGTTTATAAATCAGCCGGGCCATACGCCAACGGGGCCTTTATCTCGAATGAAGGCACCTTCGGAATGGCAAATGCATCGGTCAGCTATTATGACTTTGCCGGGGATTCGGTTCGGAATTCCATTTATACGGTTGTAAACAAACACCCGCTGGGCAAACTGTTGCAATCCATCTACATCACTTCGGGAAAAGCCTATATGATGCTCAATTTGTCGGATACGGTTGCCGTGACCACGGTCGACGATTTCAAAGCGACCGGGACCATTACCGGTCTCAATTCTCCCCGGTTCATGACCTCATACAACAACAAGGGATACATTTCCGAATGGGGCGAAACCGGCGTGGTCAAAGTGGTCGATCTCTCCCTGAATACAGTGATCCGTACCGTGAAGGTGGGAACCGGCCCTGAAGGGGTGTTGGTTGCCGGTGGGAACATTCTGGTTTGCAACGGGGGGGCCTACACGGTTGACTCGACGATTTCGGTCATCAACCCGGCCAATGACCAGGTTTCACTGACAGTTCAGGTGGGCGATAACCCCAAACAGATGGTTATCGACCGCAACAACGACATCTGGGTGATCTGTTACGGTTATATCAAATATGATACGAATTTCAACATCGTGAAGGAAACTCCATCCAAACTGGTTAAACTTTCAGGACAATCTTATCAGAAAGTAAGCGAATTTATCATTTCATCCTCACAGCACCCCCAGCATATCGATATCAGTTTCGATAAATCGACCATCTATTATGGCGGCGGTTTCGGGTATGCAGGTATCTATGCGATGAACATCACTGCAACAGCCCTTCCGGCTGCACCCTTGATTCCCACCAGGATGTTTTATGGTTTTAACGTTAACCCTGCCAACGGGGATATCTACGCCCTTGACGCCACGGATTATACCAATCCCGGGGTTCTGTACCGTTATTCATCGCTTGGAATTCTTATTAAGCACTACACTGTTGGCGTTGCGCCAAACGGGGTTGCTTTTAATTAAGAATTGACCGCAACGAGACTACAATCAAGTAAACTTATCGGGCATGCCATTGCGGGATTTGCGGATCATTTCTTCAGCAGCCATGCATCCTTGTAGGTCTTTTTAACCTCCCTGAGTTTTGCCGTGGCCTCCGGTTTGGAAGGTGATTCAAAGACCGACACCCTGATTTTATCGTCCTGCCTCAGAACTTTGGCACCCGGGTAATCGGCTGCCTTAAGCGAGTTAACCAATTTACCGGCGGCATCGGGAGACAGGTTGGTCTTCACAATGATGTACCATGTCCTGGCCACCGTATCATTTTTGGTTGCCGGTTTCTGAGCAGGCCCGGCGGTTCCCGGGGTGACGGGCACGGCATGATTGACCGGGACGCTGTCATGTGCCACTGGTTTTGTTTTGAGGGGCTTGCTCTTTTTGATGATCACCGCCGATTTTGCGGAGTCGGGAGCGTGATTTTCGGGGATACTGCCGCAAACCCAGGCATTGCCTTCCGGATCGGGAGCCTCACCAAACCAGGCACAGGCATAGTTCGCCGAGACTGCGATGCCGATGGCATTCCATGTTTTTCCCTGCCATTTTCCGGTATTCAGCAGGAAACTATTGAAATATTCTTCCGTTTTCCATACCATGAAAATACTGTCGTTCACCAGGGTTGTATTTTCCCAGTAAACAATTTCCAATGCCTTCGCCGGGTAGGTGGTCAGTTCGCGTGGCTTGTCCCAGACTGAATTTTTCTTGTTTTCATCACGGGGATAACAGAACGGTTTTCCGCCTCCTTTGCCCGACCAGGAATGAAAATTGCACCCTCCCTGGTCGGGATGGTGAAGGGCCAGGTCCCTGACATGCAGCGCAGCCACATAACAAAGCGATTTAGACAGCTGAACCGGGGGGAGGTCATGCTGCTGACGGTATTCCGTGATCATGTTGTACAATTCCATTACAGATGCGTTGATGCAAAAGTTTGCCGGTACAGGTTTCCCCTGGAACTCGGGGGTCTGCCCGTGAAGGCTGAACTGCATGACCATGACCGGGACCAGCAGTCCCAAAATGCGCAGACAATATTTCATTTTCGGTTGTTTCATTTGTTCACCACGGTGTTGTTGTTCATGCCGGCACTGACCCTGACTTTGTTTTCGCGATCAAGCAACCGGGCGTAAAACCCATAGGCCCCCAGGTCATTTTCGATTTTGATCATCAGCTTGTTCCATCCCGGCCTTACCGGGAGATGGATCTCGGCCTGGTCAGGCTCTGCTATCCGTTCACCGAGATACCGGTACATTTCCCTGTCATTAAAAAAAACCTTGGCTCCGTCGTCGCTGCCGATCATCAGGGGTATGGTACAGCTTTCGTCTGAATGGATGTAGGTCAACGCATAACCCACAACCATTTCATGAGGAATGAACTGATCGGTCAGGGACAGGAACCCGTTTTCAGGTGTTTGTACGAATTTCCAGCGAATAGGTTTCCTTCCCGCCCCTGTATATACCTGGAGGAGGTCGGCCGACTTTTCGGGAAGGTATGCGGAATCAAGGCCCCTGCGCCCCGTACCTGCTTTCCTGGGATTTGGAAAGGGCCCGAGGATGGACCATTCGGGAATGTAAGTGCGTTTTGGCTCCATGCTGACCCCGTCAAGACCAATGGAATAACCCTTCGAAAAAGAATCTTTTCCTGTGACTACGATCCTGAATACGGCCGTTCCCGTTACGTTCTTAAGTCCCGGAAGCGTGACCTTGCCGCTTGGCATTGTATATGGCGAATACCCGCTGATGGTTCCCGCCTTTATATTGTTGACAAATACCTCGGCATTGCCATATTCGGGCCCCCTGGTATAGTAAAGGTTCATGTCGTAGACTGCTTCCCGCAGATTTCCCAGGTACATTTCAAAGAAGGATTTATCATGTGCCGCGATCACCATCTGCCTGTTGCCACCCCATTCGGGTCCGTAATCCGACATATCCATCACCTTTGAAGTCAAACCTTCCATCTTATATTTGAGTGATTCGGCTTCATGCATCCGCGCGGGCTTCACGATGCGTAAAGGGATCCGCTGACCGGCAATGGGGAATGGGGGGAAAGGGGCGTGCGGCTCCAGTTGATACCAGTAAACGGTTGAACTGTAATCAGCAATATCCTGGTTCTCGTTGCCATGTTCAATGGTAAACTTGATATTTTTCTTGAAAGGAATCGGGTCCATGATGTATTGACGGTAGGCGGCGATCTGACCGAGAGAATCGTTCTTGTATATCAACCCCGTGTAGGGACCTGCAAATTCACCCTTGTTGAAATACCAGCCACCCGAGAAGAGGTCTTCTGTTCCAGTTCCATGGATGGATGGCCTTTTCTCTCCATCGACATATATCATTTCATCACCCTCAAGGTAGGAAAGTCCGCCTGTGTATGATTGCATGTTCAGGTTCATGCCCACGATATGTCCCTTGCCCACTGCCCTGAGCAGAACATAATTAGAATCATAACCGGTGCGGATGCTCCGGTTCCATTGCGCATGAAAATAGGCTACATCCGGATCAAGGGCACCTTCAAATTTCTGATAATCCACCTGGTAAAAAAATCCTGGAATCTCCTGCCGTGTCTCATTGGCAATTTCGATGCGTGCCCTGCTCTCAAAAGGCATCGGGTAGTAGCACACATAGCCGCCGCTTGTCATCCCCAGGTATTGAGAAATATAAAGTTTGTATTTAAAACCGCAGCCGAAGAAGTCTCCCAGGGGAACTTCCACCGACGGCCTTGGCTCGTCATCCCAGAAGATACGGAGCACCACCCTGCGCAAAAAATAGGGATCCCGTGAATCAATTGCAAACCAGAACCTGACGATCATGCCGGGACCTTCAACATTAAAGATGGTGGTCTTTTTACCCGGTTCGATGGTGATCCGGTCATTATTCCTGCCGGTAGTGTCATAGCTAGAAACCTGGATCAGCTTGCTGTTCTTCAGGTAGGGGAGGGCTGAGGGAGAAACCAGGTTCTGAATGTCGGCCCGGTTGCCGGTGTTGCATGACGAAGATCCCAGCAACAGGATCAGCAGCGCAATTGCAGGTTGAGCCAAAAACAGTTTCATAGGTGGAGATTTAACCTCCAAAGGTACTACTTCTGGTTTTCATCGATCAACAATTTTGCAATGACTGCATCCCAGATATAATTGGGGGGGCAGTTCAATGCTTCGTTGTCGGGACTGTAAGATTCCCAGTAGTTGTGGTTTTTTGATAACTGTACGGTAACGCAATTGATCATCTTCGCCGCAAGCAGATGGGCGAGACCGGTATAACCATATTTCCGCAGGCCGTCGTAGACCATATAATCCCAGAGCATCCATACCGGACCGTTCCATTTACAGCAATAATCAACATTCGGATTGTACCAGGAATCCTGTGCAGAGAGGGTCGGGACCCCGTATTTTCGCCAGAAACGCGTGGTGTCAGTAAGGGTTTGGATCAACCGTTCGGCCCTGTCCCTGGGAGCGGCCTCTGCCCACAGGGCAAGGAACCCGATGATTTCCTGGCGCTTCAGGTCGCGGGTCATGAATGTAAAGGAGTAATCTTTTTTATTCACCGAATAGTAAAATCCCGAAGGTTCATCCCACATGCGCTCATTCACGAGCTTTGTCGTATGTTCGGCAAGTGCGAGCCATTTTTCCGCCTCCTCATTTTTACCGAGGAGCGTGGCCATTTTTGAAAGGCTGCGTTCTTCCTTTATCACCATGAGGGTGAGGTCGAGACATTCTAGTTCATCGGAAATATCCTCCTTGTCGACATCGAGATAACGTTCAGCCGAAACCTGGAACACGGCGTTGTACCAGTCGCGCACATTCTCGATAATACCATATGGACCCCATTCAAAGGTGCCGTCGTGGTTGCTGTCGCGGTTTTTAATCAGCCATTCAACATACTTGCTTCCCGAAGCATATGCGTCGTCCAGGAACTTCCTGTCCTTGTTGATCTTATATACCTCCAGGTTTATCCAGCTGAAAAAGGGGGCGGAGGTGGTCGACATGTTTTTATGAGGGTAGTCCTGCATCCCTCTCGGGCCATGCCGATAGGCGATAAGGCCGTCGTCGCGCTGCTGGTCGATGTACACCCGCTGGGAACCCTCTGCCGAAACAGGATCAAGGTATGCATAAGCCATCATGGACAGTGATTCGTGAAGTACCTGGTGCCCGTGTCCCCAGCCCCAGATTGGATTCCGCGAAAACACGTAGAAGTTGTACTTTGACTGTCCTGCAGGTGGGTACATGCACCCGCGTGCCAGGTTGAATGCGCCGAGGTAAGCCAGTTTTTCCGGGGTGCTCCTGAATGCAATCCTGGGAATCTTTGAAAAAAGGATCAGGTTATCTTCGTAATAACTCCTCAGCATGAAGGTCTTTACAGAATCCACGATTTTTTCAAGCTTTCCCAAATCCTCCTTCTGATCCTGGCATCCCCTGAGGTACCTGAAATTTACCGATTCACCGGGTTTCAGCCTCTTTTTTAAATGAAGGGCGATAAAATCAACCATCCCGTCTGATCTCATGTTCAGTGAATCAACCCTTTTATTTGAATAGAAATCGGTTTTAATGGCATTGTAAAAATCGGACATATCACCGCGGTAACCGCCATGGGATACAGACTTGCAACCGGCTGAAAAAAAGTCAGTTACGCGTGTCGGGTACCCGTACTCTGTCTTCAGGCTGCTGATCAGACGGTATGGGCTCTCGGTCCGTTTTGTAACGTAGCCATCCGATTCCGGATCAAAGTGGTCGATCTCCAGAGAATCATTACCTGTTTCAAGAATGGGATAGGCTGCTACCTCATGTGCAATCCTGTCGATATTTTTTACCTCCATGTCTACCAGCGCCACCGAGGAACTGTAGACGAAAAAGGTCTCCTTCACATGGATGCCGCGAAAAGGTTCATATTCTAATATGGCCATGTCAGGAAATGAGAACCTGACAACCGGCTTGACTAGATATTCGCCGATGCCTGTAACAGCCACCTCGTCGATTTTCCAGATACAGAACATCCGGCCTGCCTGGTCCGACGTATAGGTCACCGGCCGGCTGTCCGAATAGTAATCCATTTTATAGGCTTTATCTCCATAGAGCCGCGACCTTGCCATGGTGGCAGCATAAGTTGTGTAGAGAGGGTCACCTGCCCGGGCACTTATGCGCACGTAGTCCTCGACGGGCTTGAATTGCTGGGCGACCATGGTAAAAGCGGAAAGCAGGAGGGAAAAGAAAAGCAATGATCGGTTCATCCTTGACGAATGTTAAATTTGAGGATGAAAGTATGGAATTTCCGCATAGGGAAGATGAAGCATCGGTTAAAATTTATTGCCGGAGAACTATATTGCAGGAAATTTAAAATTTTGGGGAGAGGAGCGTCGGGTATTTGGCTTGCTTTTGTATTTTAGCAAAGCGAACTGTGCCACATAATACCATGCGGCCTGTATTTTTAACGTACGGATATTTATATAGTTAAGTGGATGTCTTCATTCGTTTCACATGGTTGATACAATGCGAAGACCCAGGTAAGCGTTACATAAACCATACATACATCAAACTTAAATCAAAGAAATATGTCACTATTGAAATTAGTTGAAAAAGATGAGGCTACCGGACGGGTTGCCGAAATTTATGAGTCCATGACCAGCACGATGGGGTTTATCCCGAATGCTTTTAAGGTATTCAGCCCCAGCCCTTACGTGCTCGACAGGCAATACAGCAACCTCGGTTTTTACATGCGCCACAAGACCCTGGCGGGGAATTTACTCGCATTCATCCGGCTCCTGGTTTCCGACCAGGAACAGTGCAGCTATTGTGTCGGCATGAATTCCGGGATCCTGCTGCAGTACGGTGTTTTGCCTGAGGCGATTGCCGAAATAAAGCTGGATCCCACGAAAGCACCTCTAAACGAAAAGGACCTGGCCATGCTGTTGTTCGTCCTCAGTGTGACAAAAAATTCCAATGCCATTGTGCAGGAGGATGTCGACAAACTCAGGAACCTGGGCTGGACCGATGAGGAAATACTGGAAGCCTCCTATCACGGAGCCACTGCAAGCGGTGTTGATAAGATTTTCAATGCTTTTAAAATCCCGTCTGATTTTTAACTTTCCATTGATTTCGCCAGGTTCACGGAACCTGGCGAAATTTATTTTTTTCGGGGATTGTTATTTCTGCGCCGCTTCATCGATCAGGAATCGTGCGGCGATTCCCGCCCATATGTAGGTTTTGTTCCACCCGGCCTGGAGATCATCGGCACTGTAAAATTCCCAGAAAACATGGTCTTTCTTCAGGTGATGGATCATGTTTGTCATCACCTTTCGCGAAAGGTCACGGGCTTCCTTTTCATAGCCGTAATCGCGCAACCCACGGTAGAGCAGGTATTCCCATTGCACCCACACCGGGCCGTTCCAGTAGCCGATCGGGCAGTAGTAATCGCTGGCGGCCGACAATGACGGTACTCCATAAGGCCTCCGGAATTCGGTTGAATCATTCATTTTTTCAACCAGGAACCCTGCCTGTATTTTATCCGCGACCCCCGCCCAAAGCGGTAGAAATCCGATGATCTCCCTGATTTTCAAATCGGAAGGCGATTTAAAACCAAATGTGTGGTTCGCTTTGCTGATATTGTAGTAAAACCTGGTTTCCGGGTCCCAAAGGAATTTGTTGATAAGTGCAGCCCTGTGCTCAGCCTCTTCGATAAATTGCTGTGATTCCTTCCTTAGCCCAAGCAGGCCGGCCATTTCAGCAAGTGATTTCGCCTCCTTTACCAGCATGGAATTCACATCGGGCCCTTCGAAATTTGCAGCCAGGCCCACCTTGTCCCATACCGCTACGCGGGCGTCCCTGACCGATTCGAGTTCGGCATTGCCGCCCCATTCACAAAGTCCATCATGATCGGCATCCCTGTTATTAACATAAAACCGATAGAATTTAAGACCGGAATCATAGGCTTCACGCAGGAATTTCCTGTCGCCTGTGATTTTGAATATCTCGATATTTTCAAAGTTGAACCAGGGCGCCGAACTGGTTTGCTGCCCGTTGGTTTCAATGGATTCGTCGAGGAATGGACCAGTCCTGTAATTGATATACCCGTCGGGTTGCTGACGCTCCATGTAGACCCGTTGTGAATTCATAGCACCCACCGGTTCCATGTATGCATAGGCAGTCATGGCAAGACTTTCGTGAAAAACCTGGCCACCATATCCCCAGCCCCATTTCGGTTCGCGGGAAAAAATATAATAATTGTGAGAACATTTCCCCCCGGGGGGCATCATGCACTGGCGCAACAGCGAAAATGCGCTCCAGTATAACAACTCATCGTCACTGCGTGCAAACTTCAACCGTGGAATTCCTGCACAGGCCTGTTCGTCCTCCCTTAACACATGTTCAAGATCAGGGAAGGTGGTCTCTCGTTTTCCATCAAGACTGACGACAACCCGCAGCGACTTTGTTTCACCCGGCTGAAGCAGATACCGGCAGGTGTCGGTGATCCCGCAAATGAAACGGCTGGTATGTTTCTGCAGTTCTTCCTGCCGGGCGATTTCCGAGGAGGGATGATCCTTCGGGAAACAAAATCCTGCTATGTTGTCATAGCCCGCCAGTGAATACCAGCCTTCCAGTGTATCGGTCAGCGGAATATGGTGTTCAACCATCCAGTCATCGCGTTTTTTTATCAGTTCAAACCGAAATATGCCGGGCGCCGGTCGCTGATCAGCAGCCATGGCCGAGGTGGAGGAGGGATAATACAGGTAGGGCAGGGCCGACATCTCAACCGGGAAGACCCCCTCATTGATGAACCTGTACTGAACGACAGCGGTGACCGAACTGTAAACATTAAAAACGACCTCAACCCTGAGATCCCTGAAAGGGTAGTAATTGTATTTTACAAGGTCGCTGTAGGATGTGGTGACAACTGGTTCACGAAACAATTCATTTAGTTTGATTACCAGTCGTTTGTCCTTCATAAATGCGATGCCCATGTTTGGACCCGCAGCCGAAATGAATTCGATTCCCGATTCTTCATCATTCCAGCGGAACTGGTATCCCTGGTCGCTTGTATACTCCGACCTTGCCGGCGGGGCGGCATATGTGGTAAAGAGTGCGTCGGTTCGCATGGCATGAAGATTGGAAAGAAACTGGCCATAACCCGTTCCGGGATGAAGCATCAGCAACAGGAGTGCGCTAAGGCAGGTCAACCGGCCCCATGGGTTATTTGAGGCTGAAAGTGACGTTTTTTTCAACATATTTATCTGTTGATTTTTCAAAATCGACCGCGAACCTGTATATGCCGTTTTTCTGATCGAGGAACCTCGCATTTTCTGCGATTTCCATCGGGGAGGCGGGAGAATAGATTTCGATAATGCCCGAGCTTCCGCTTTTTCCCTCCACGGTGACCTGGTAACCTGACCTGGAGATGTGTGTTTCAATGATCCTCAAACCTTCGGATGGTTCACCGGGCTTCGGATCACTTTCCACTGGCAACAGGGAAATTCCGGGTCCTGTATCTACCGTCAGGCGCGAGGTTGACCGCAGTTCGAAATTTGTCAATAGGGTCAGCCCCTGTGGGGTTTTAAAGGTGACAAACGGAGCAGTATGCCCATCCAGGGTCACCCTGTTGATTTGGGTGGCGGGCGGAAAGACCGGCATGAATTCGATATGCAGGGATTTGCCTGCTGCAAGGGAGAAATCAAAATCCGAGGTGTATACGGGCGTTTCAGCCCTATTCATCATTTGCCGGTGGAAATGAAAATCCACCGAACGGCTGTCAATCCTGATATTGCGCACATCCAGCGAATCCCATTGCGCAGGCAGGCGGGGGGAGAGGCCGAGTTTGTTTTCCTGGGCCCTTACATCGAGCCCCAGCATACCCTCCAGGGCCGGCTGCAATACCATGGTTTCTGACCAGCATTGGTGGGCGCAAACACCCGAAGGCTGGTATTCAGCCCCGTTCAGTACCTCCTCCGTAAACCCCAGCCCCCAGTTCTTATAAATATCAAGGTTGTTCATCATATGGGTATACCCCTGGAGGTAATTCCCCGACCCGTATTCGGCGAGAGAAACCCACCCGGTAAACAGCGGCCATACGCTGCCGTAATGGTAGCCGGTTGGTTTGAACCAGCGGGAGTCGTCGCGGATGATCCTTACGCCCCAGTTGGTGGAAAAGGCATTACCTGCGTATTGTTTCAGGCAGATCGTGGCTTTTGAAGGATCAATCGCCTTGAACAAAATGGGAACGGCTGGCAGAACGGTTGGTTCACGGCGGTAGCTTCCGTCCCTGTTCTTTCCATAGGCGAAAAATTTCTGTTGGTCGCTCCAGAAACTGGTATTGATCACATTTCTGACCTCTTCCGATTCCCAGCCATATTTCGGGCCATCGGGATCGTGCATGAAGGCGGCCATGTTTGAGGCCTCCGTGAGGGCGGCAAACCATGATCCGGCCATGTAAAGTGTTGCATGTGAGCCATACAGTTCACCGCCTTCAACCCACCCATGCCCCACGTTGGTATTTTCGATCAGGTGATCATGATCGGTGTCGGTGGAATAGCAGAATTGTATGGCATGTTTCACGTTGGGCCATATCCGGCGCAGGAAGGCCGTATCGTTGGTATGCCTGAAATACTTTCCCGCCAGCACGATGTACAGGGGTGTTGCGTCGGCCGCGTCATAATGAATGATCCCCGAAGTGCTTGCCTCATGAAGGATCTTGCCGGTAAGGTCCTGGTAATTATTAAAGAATTCAAGCTCCGATTTTACTTTACCGAAATCACCGTAGTCGAGCAGCGCAAAGCTGCTCCACTCGCCATCGCGGCCAAAATACCAGCCATATCCTGGTCTGCCGTTTACTTTGTGACCGCCATCCCAGCCGTGCCGGGTGGTTGAATATCCCGCTACAAGGGCTTTGCCCATTCCCGGGGTATTTACAAAAAAACGGTCGGCAGACACCAGCGCCCAACGGTAACCGGTATTGAAATTCTCGTCGGGCGAGGTGATCAACAGGCTTTTAGAAAGAAGTTCATAACTATGGATGAGCGCATTCGCGTAAATTTGTGAAGGATGGCGCAGGGCCGTCTCGAAAAGGCTGTTGATTGCTGCTTTTCCCTCGCTGCCGGCCGTATAAACGATGTCGAGGTTATCATTCATTTCGAGAGGGTACTGCAGCAGGCATGATGCCTGGATCTTGTCGGTCGGGATACCGTGGAACGAACTGTCGGATCTGGAATATCCGAACCCGTCATAGGCTCCTTCGAGGTGCCTTGCCGGGTAACGGTTGCCACCAAGCTTGACAAACATGTTGCCTCCCTGGTTTTCAGCCATGAATGCGTATGTGTCAGGGTCCCAGGAATAGCAGAGCGACCCGGTGGCATTTTCGGAATAGGGCCACATCAGCCTCAGGTTTGTTTTCAACCGGATGATCAGTTCAGCAGGATAAACCCCACGGTATTCATAATGGATAACGCCGCTGGGCGCTCCAGGATCATTTACGATCATTTCCCTGAGGTAGGCCCTGGGAAATTTATACTGTCTTGAAAAATATGCCGGGTTGACCACAATTTCCGGTCGTTCATCATCAAGCCAGTAAATGGTATCCTTGTATGCGAACCTGATACCTGCTTCATAATCCCTGAATGCCATGAAGGGATGGGCCCACACCTCTTCGATGCCTCCCTTTTCGGTCCCCATGGTCAATAAACGCTCCCCCGCAACATCCCAGAAATTCCCTGAGCCGAAATTCTTTGTCAGGTTCAACCCTGCATCCGGCTCGGCCCATTTTACCGGAGGGGGAATCGCCTTCAGCAACTGGTCGGTAGGTGCAGGTTCAGGGCACCTGGTAACTGTGGACATCGTGTAATCCCAGTAAGATGATGGTATCCCGGTATTTTTTTCCGAGAGGTACCGGATGCAGTTTAACGTAAATAGTTCCAGGTGTGGCCTGTTGAGGTTTGGAGTGCCGAAATTGATATAACCGCCCACTGCGACCACTTTTCCTTTTCCCGGGGTATATTCGAACACGATTTTTGACTGTTCACGCAGGAAAATGTAGTCCCAGTCAACAGCCAGGACCTTCCCGTTTGACGGCACCTGTGCTCCGAAGAAACCGGAGATGCGGGTCGTCTGATCCGTCATCGGGCGGTTGATGTAAGCACCGCCATGGAGACCATCAAACACAGGATGGTCCCTGAAAGCGTGGATGCCCAGTTTCCGGCCATTTCCGTCGTCGATGCATTTTTTGGTGCTGTCGGTGATTGCAACCGGCTCATAACCAAGCACGTTGAGAAAGTGGACTGCGCGGAGCGTAAGCAAAAGACGGCCACCCGATGCAACATATGCCTGCAGCATCCGAACCAGCTTTGGATTTGTTTCAGCGGGAGAAAGAACAGTGGTATCCATCCTGTGGATCCATACGACGGAGTATCTTGCAAGCGTTTTGGTCCGTTTTACAATTTCACCGATCGTAACGAATTCAACAGCAAAATCATGGTTAGCAGATATGAAATCAAAGGCACTCTTCGTTTCAGGGTCGGATTGTTCATAGGGGAGGAGGGAAGCAAAGCCGATCAATTGTCTACCGGTATCACCTGGTTTTGAACCTTGTGGCTTCCTGGGTTGAATGGAATGCATCCTGGTTGCCTGGCCTTTGTTCGCCTGTCCAAACGCTTCACCAATAATAGTAACAAAAATATATATAATACAGATAATAAGATATTTACTGCAACTCATCATAACAAATTATTTAACTCAATCAATGAAGGTATCAGCAAAATGCCGAGCTGTTCCAGGCGTTCCCGGCTATGGTGGCCGTTGGGAACCAGGATGCATTCCACACCTATTTCACCGGCTACCTCCGCGTCATGACGCGTATCGCCGATGAACAGCATCTGCTCCCTGGGGATGTCAAGATCACTGACCAGTCTGAATCCCACATCGTTTTTACCGTATGCGTAATGGTCATCGAGACCATAAATATGGCTGAAGAAACCGGATACGCCCAGTGCGATCGATTCAGATACAAGCTCATTTTGCTCCCGGGCTGATAATATCGATTGTGTGTAACCGTGACTCCTGAAATTTGCCAGCACCTCGAAAGCGCCTTGCTGCAGCCGGGTTTCACGCTGGCGGAGGTTGTAGCGGTTGATGAATTCTGTCCCAACAACATCAAAGGGTTCTTTGTCAAAGTCATACCCGAGTTTCGCGTAATAATCCTTAACGGGGAAATCAAACAGTTCCATGTATTCATCCACTGTTCTGGGGGGGAGATTACGCTCGCCGAGCATCCCGTTCATTACATCAACGCAGAGCCAGGCATCGTCGAGGAGGGTCCCGTTCCAGTCCCAGATGATGTGGGTGAATTTCTTTAGATCGATCATCAATTATCTGTAGTTTTGTGACGGGTAAAATTAACGAAAATTTGATCGTCACCGCATGAATTATGACGCCTTTACAGGTCCGCTCGAACAGTTGCGGGATTGTGCGCTGTGCCCGCGCATGTGCCATGTCAACAGGTTCAGGGCCGGAAGGGGAGTTTGCAAAAGCGATGCTTCCTTCAACATAGCTTCGGTTTGCATACATCACGGAGAGGAACCTCCCGTGAGCGGGAGCACGGGCATCTGCAACATTTTCTTTGCAGGGTGCAATCTACGCTGCATCTATTGCCAGAACTTCCAGATCAGCGACCCGTCGGCAAGCCATGCCGCTCACCGTATGGCTTTGCATGATGTCATTTCGGCCATCACCCGTATCCTCGACCAGGGGATCAACCGGGTTGGCTTTGTTTCTCCGTCTCATGATATACCGCAGATGCAGGTCATCATCAACATTATTCAATCTTTGGGATATCATCCTGTGTGGGTCTACAACTCAAACGGGTATGACAAGGTTGAGACGCTGCGTGCTCTCGAAGGTGTGATTGACGTTTACCTTCCCGATTTCAAATACATGGAACGTGAACTTGCCCTCAATTACTCAGGTGTTGCCGATTACCCAAAAGTTGCAATGGCCGCGTTAAAAGAGATGATGCGACAGAAAGGTGCGGTATTGCACCTGGCAGCCGACGATACGGTTGCGTCAGGGATCATCGTTCGCCATCTGGTGTTGCCCGGCCATATTGAAAACAGTCTCCGTGTCGTAAGGTTTCTCGCTGAAGATTTGTCTGCCAGGATACATGTTTCGCTGATGGCACAGTATTACCCGGTTGATCGGGTGGCTGCTCACCCGAAACTGGGCAGTTGCATCACTGAATCCGAATACCGGCAGGTCATCAATGAGATGGAAAAGGTTGGTCTTGGAAATGGCTGGATACAGGAATTTGAAAGCAGGGATTTTTACCGGCCCGATTTCAATAAGCCTCATCCCTTCGCCTGAAATCAGGCTGGTTGCCACATTCATCGTCAAAAGAACGGGGAACAAAGAAAATCCTTGGGATGTTAGGGTAATCTTTTTAATTTTGGTGTCTGCCACTTCAACCAATTTTAATCCTCAAATCCTCAAATTTTCCAATCTTCAAATCCACAAATTCTCAAATTATCAAATCAAATCCCAACGCTATGAAGACCATTATTCAGCTCTTTTTAACCTGTCTGTTCCTTTCCGCTGCATCTGCCGGGTATACCCAGAATAAGGATAAGGAAAAGAAATCCGATTCAGGCTATGTATTTACGATGGTAAAACAGCTCCCTGCCACTTCGGTCAAGAACCAGTATCGTTCGGGAACCTGCTGGAGCTATTCCGCCATATCATTCCTTGAATCGGAACTGCTGCGCACCGGCAAGGATACCTTCGATCTGTCAGAAATGTTTTGCGTCCGTAACTGCTACTCCGACAAGGCTTCTCTTTACATCCGGTTCAATGGCAAGCATAATTTCGGAGGTGGCGGCGCTTCCCATGACGTTACAAGTGTGCTGAAAAAATACGGCATGGTCCCCAACCAGGTTTACAATGGGATGACCATCAACGAACCGAACCCCGTTCATGGAGAAATGGATGCGGTGCTGAGTGCCGATGTGGATGCTGTTTTGAAAAATGCGAACAAAAAACTGACGCCGGTATGGCACCAGGGATTTGACGGCCTCCTCGATACCTATCTTGGCAAGGTTCCTGAAAAATTTACATACAAGGGAAATGATTATACGCCGAAATCGTTTGGCGATATGCTCGGTCTGAATCCTGACGATTATGTCGAACTTACCTCCTATACCCACCATCCATTCTATTCAAAATTTATCCTCGAGGTTCCCGATAATTGGGAAATGGGCGAAGTGTATAATCTTCCGCTCGACGACCTGATCAGTGTGATCGACAACTCCATCGACAAGGGTTATACGGTTGTTTGGGGTGCTGATGTAAGCGAAAAGGGGTTTGCCTGGAAAAGCGGCCTGGCAGTTGTACCCGATAAGAATGCCAGCGAGGCTGCCGGCATGGAAAGTGCAAAATGGTCCAAACTTTCGGATGCCGAAAAGGACAAAATGCTTTACAAATTCGACAAACCCATGCCTGAGAAAAAAATCACCCAGGAGATGCGCCAGACGGAATTTGACAATTACCAAACCACCGATGACCACGGCATGCACCTGACCGGCATCGCCAAAGACCAGAACGGGAACAAATATTATTATATCAAGAATTCATGGGGAACCGAAGGCAGCCCTTATAAAGGCTACTTCTATGCTTCTGAACCCTATGTCCGCCTGAAGACCATGGACATTATGGTAAACAAAAACTCCATTCCCAGGGAGATCAGGAAAAAACTCGGCATCAATTAACTTTGTACCGGAGGATAAAGGCAAGGCTGCTTCTTATGTCAGAGGCGGCCTTGTTTTATTTTACCATCCACTTCCCTTTAACCGTCGGTCGTTTCAAGGCTTCGGCAAGAAGGTCAAGGTAACTGGTCCTCGGGATCAGGGTGGCCCCCAGCCCCACCAGGTGAGAAGTCTCTACCTGGCAATCGATAAAATTGAATTCCAGTTGTTTGGCAAGTTCCACGAGGTTGAAAAATGCAACTTTTGAAGCATTGTTTTCCTTATGGAACATGCTTTCACCGAAGAATGCCCCGCCAAGCGACACGCCATAAAGCCCCCCTGCGAGCTTTCCATCATGATATGCCTCCACGGAATGGGCGAATCCCCGGTCGTGCATTTCAAGATAAGCTTTGATGAATTCTTCACTGATCCATGTCCCATCCTGGCCGGGTCGGCAGGTTTCAGCGCATGAACGGATTACACCTTCAAAATTGGTGTCAACCCTTATTTCGAATATTTTTTTCTTTACAAGCCGCTGCAAAGTGCCACTGGCTTTAAACGCCTTCGGAAGAAGCACCAGCCTTGGATCGGGCGAGTACCAGTAAAAATCATCCTCTTCGACAAACCACGGGAAAATTCCCTGAGCGTAGGCCTGTACCAGGCGTTTTGCGGAGAGATCGCCGCCGATGGCAATCAGCCCGTCCGGTTCCGCTTCAGCAACCGGCGGAAAGAAGGGTTCCTGCGGTAAAAGGTAAACGGTCATGGGTTGCCCGGGATCATGATTGGCATTTATCCAATGCTGAAAGAATCTTGTCGCAGGACTCACCGATTTCTTCCGGGGTGATGGTAAGGGGAGGCGCGATGCGGAATGTGGCGGGTTTGAACAGGTACCAGTCGATGATCACTCCTTCGCCGATGGCGGCCTGCATAAATGCCGTACGTTTACCCGGATCTGCAAGGTCAAACCCCATAGCAAGCCCCAGGTGTCTTGCACCGGCAATGGCCGGGTGGGAGGATAACCTATCCATGAAAATTCTGCCTTTTTCAATGGCACCGGCGACCAGGTCACCCGCGGCCAGCACCTCCAGCCCGGCGAGCGCGGCAGCGCAGCTTACAGGGTGTCCGCCGAAGGTGGTGATGTGACCCAGTTCCGGGTTGAAAGCCAGCGTGTCCATGATGTTCTTTCCGGCAATGAAAGCGCCAAGGGGCATACCGGCGCCAAGCGCTTTGGCCAGGACGAGGATGTCGGGTGCAAAGTCGTAATGCTCGAAGCTGAACATTTTGCCCGTGCGGCCCATGCCCATCTGCACATCGTCCACTATGATCAAAACGCCGTCGCGGGCACAGCGTTTTTTCATCTGGTGGAGAAAGTACTCCTCCACCGGAATGATTCCTGCTTCAGCCTGGACAACCTCCATCACGATGCATGCCGTGCGGGTTGAAATCTTTTCAAGGTGGCAGAAGTTGTTGAATTCCAGGAGCCTCGTATCGGGCAGAAGCGGCCGGAAGGCGTTTTTCAACGATTCGTTGCCGAGGATGCTGAGACTGCCGTGGGTGCTGCCATGGTATGAATCGGTAAAGGAGATCACCTCGGTTCGCCCGGTATACCGCTTTGCAAGTTTCATAGCGCCTTCGATGGCCTCGCTGCCTGAGTTGACAAAATAGACCGAGTCAAGTTTTTCGGGCAATAAGCCGGTCAGGCGCTCTGCAAGGTGGACCTGCGGCGCCTGGATGAACTCACCATACACGTTCAGGTGCAGGTAACGGTCAACCTGGTCATGGATGGCCTTAACAACGGCCGGGTGCCGGTGTCCCACGTTGCTTACCGAAATTCCCGCAACAAGATCGCTGTAACGTTTCCCCGAACGATCATACAGGTAGATCCCTTCCGCTTCAACAATCTCAAGTCCCATCGGAAAGAATGAAGGCAGCCCCAGGTAACGGTAAAATAACTCACGTTCTGTCATGACACGATTTATTTCACGAAATTACTAAATGTTCCTTTCCCGATATTCATTAATTTCGCTTTTCGCCATTTCACTATTTTTATTTCGGTATGAAGGATAAAGTTATCATCATCACAGGGGCCTCTTCAGGTATCGGCAGGGCGCTATCATTCGAATGTGCCCGCCAGGGAGCGCGCCTGGTACTTGCCTCCCGCAAGGCAGTTCCCGACCAGGAGTTGTTGAAAATATCGGGTTCGGCACTATTCGTGAAGACAGATGTTTCGCATGAGTCGGACTGTGCGGAGCTGATCCGCCGGGCTGTTGCTGAATTCGGCAGGATCGATGTCCTCATCAACAACGCGGGCATCTCAATGCGGGCGCTCTTCTCGGAAGTTGACCTGGGGGTTATCCGCCAGCTTATGGACACCAATTTCTGGGGAACGGTTTACTGCACCAAGTTTGCACTGCCATACCTGCTTGCATCCAAAGGCTCCCTTGTCGGGATGTCATCCGTTGCAGGATATAAGGGTCTTCCCGGCCGGACCGGCTATTCAGCATCAAAATTCGCCATGCAGGGTTTCCTTGAGGTTGTACGCATCGAAAACATGAAAAGGGGACTTCATGTTTTAATTGCCTGTCCCGGTTTTACCGCTTCCAACATCCGCAACGTCGCACTGGCGAAAGACGGCTCTCAACAGGGAGAAACACCGCTGGATGAAAGCTCGCTCATGACGGCTGAGGCAGTAGCCGTCCATATCACCAATGCCATCCGGAAGAAAAGGGAACGTCTCGTTTTGACAACCATGGGAAAAATGACGGTGCTGCTGAACAAATTCTTCCCTAAATTCATGGACCGGATGGTTTACAACCATATGGCAAAAGAGCCGAACTCACCGTTTAAATAGAAAGATCGCAGGTGATCAGGTGCTCCTCGGATGGTATTGGATTATCGTGCTCCGGAGGTAATCCCTGTCAAGGTGGGTATAGATCTCGGTGGTCGTGATCGATTCATGACCGAGCATTTCCTGCACGGCCCGGAGATCTGCTCCGCCTTCGACCAGGTGCGTGGCAAATGAATGGCGAAAAGTATGCGGACTGATCTTTTTCTGGATTCCCGCCTTTTGTGCAAGATTTTTAACGATGGTAAAGATCATCACCCGGGTGAGTTCTGAGCCCCTGCGGTTCAGGAATAAATAGTCCTCCTTGCCCTTTCTTACACCGATATGCGGCCTGATGACCGACAGGTAATCGTGAATCTCCTCCTGCGCTACGCTCCCTACCGGCACCAGGCGCTCTTTGTTCCCCTTGCCTGTAATCCTGATAAACCCCTCGTCAAAAAACAAATTGGAAATTTTGAGACCGACAAGTTCTGAAACACGCAGGCCGCATCCGTAAAGGGTTTCAAGCATCGCCTTGTTTCGCTTGCCTTCAGGAGTGCTCAGGTCGATCTGCCCGATCAGCAGGTCAATTTCATCCACATTCAGGGTAACGGGCAGTTTCATCCCGATCCTGGGCAGTTCGATGAGCTCTGTCGGGTCTTTCGTCACGATGTTCTCAAGGAGCAGGTAATGATAAAAGGCCCTCAGCCCCGATATCACCCGTGCCTGCGTGCGTGCAGTCACACCCAGTTCGGTAATCCACTTCAGGAAGGCTTTGAGATGATGAAGTTCCACCTCCGCCGGACTTAACGTGAGCCCTTTCATGGTGAAAAACTGGGTTATCTTTGCAACATCGTGCAGGTAGGCCTCAACTGAATTCTGTGAGAGGGACTTTTCAAATTTCAGGTAAGCCTTAAAACCACCATGATAGGAATTCCATAGGTTCATTTTTTCAGGGTTTGGTTCCTTTGCTGAATTGATTCTGATCCGGGAAATAAAAGTATGAAAATATTTTTGTTTTTTCCATGAAATGGTTTAATTTTGCAGTCCCGAAAAAATAAAGAATTCATACAATGGCAAAAAAGAGCAAAGATCAACGGATTCAGGTTATTTTGGAATGTACGGAGCAGAGGGCCAGTGGGGTACCCGGGATTTCAAGGTACATTACCACGAAAAATAAGAAGAATACCCCGGAGAGAATTGAACTGAAAAAGTACAATTCCTATTTAAAGAAAAAAACTGTCCACAAAGAAATTAAATAACTTGAGATATGGCAAAGAAAGTAGTTGCTTCGTTTAAAGCTACCTCCGGGAAAGATTTTACTAAGGTTATCCGTATGGTCAAGTCACCGAAGTCAGGAGCTTATGTTTTCAAAGAAACCATTGTTGCTAATGAAATGCTGAAAGATTTTTTAGCAAACAAGGAGAACTAATAACTGTTTGTTTTCATTGAAAAGCTTTTTTCCTCCGAAAAAAGCTTTTTTATTTTTATAATAAGTAGTTTATGGGGCTTTTTAATATTTTCTCAAGAGAGAAAAAAGAACGTCTTGACCTGGGACTACAAAAGACGAAAACCAATATTTTCAGCCGTATTTCCAAGGCGATCGCCGGAAAATCAACCGTTGACGATGAGGTGCTGGACAACCTGGAGGAGATCCTCGTCTCCTCAGATGTTGGCGTAGAGACCACCCTCAGGATCATTGAACGCATCCAGAAAAGGGCATCCAAAGACAAATACCTGGGAACGTCCGAATTGAATGCATTGCTGAAGGAGGAGATTGCAGCACTGCTTCAGGAAAATATAACGAGCGATCTCACTGAATTCAGCATCCCCGCAAACACAAAGCCATATGTTATCATGGTGGTCGGGGTAAACGGCGTTGGAAAAACCACCACCATCGGCAAACTTGCTTACCAGTTTAAAAAAGCTGGCAAAACAGTCCTGCTTGGAGCAGCCGATACTTTCAGGGCTGCTGCAGTCGACCAGATCACCATCTGGGCCGAAAGGGTTGGGGTTCCGATTGTCACCCAGGGCATGGGAGCCGATCCTGCGTCCGTGGCATTTGATACCGTTAAATCGGCCATCGCACGCGATGCGGATGTGGTGATCATCGATACCGCCGGCAGGCTGCACAACAAGATTAACCTGATGAATGAGCTTTCCAAGATCAGGAAGGTCATCCAGAAACTCATCCCCGACGCACCGCACGAAGTGCTGCTGGTGCTGGATGCCTCCACCGGGCAGAATGCCTTTGAGCAGGCCAAACAGTTTACCGCCGCCACCGAAGTAAACGCCCTGGCGCTCACCAAACTCGACGGTACGGCCAAAGGCGGCGTGGTCATCGGGATCTCCGACCAGTTCAGGATCCCTGTAAAATATATCGGCGTGGGCGAAGGAATCGAAGACCTCCAGGTGTTCAACCGCATCGAATTTGTAGACAGTCTGTTCAACTAAACTTCCTCCTTTGAAAACAAAGTCCGGGATCCACAACATCGGAATGATATCGCTGGGTTGTGCAAAAAACCTGGTCGACTCCGAACGACTGATGAAACAGCTGGAGGCAAACCGGTTCCGGTTGTTTTTCGACCCGGCCGATTTCAAAGGGATTGACACGGTGATCATCAACACCTGCGGCTTTATCAACGATGCCAAACAGGAATCCATTGATACCATCCTCGGGTTTGCCAGGGCCAAGCAGGAAAACCTGATCAGCAGGGTCTACGTGATGGGCTGCCTTTCGGAACGGTACAGGGAAAAGCTCCAGGTTGAGATCCCTGAAGTCGATGCTTTCTTTGGTGTGAACGATCTTCAGAAAATCATCAAACATATCGGCGGAAGTTACCGGACGGACCTGACCGGCGAACGCAAAATCACCACCCCCGGCCATTACACTTACGTAAAAATTGCCGAGGGCTGCGACCGGAAATGCTCCTTTTGCGCCATCCCCATGATCCGCGGTCAGCACCTGAGCCGGCCCATCGAGGAAATTGCAGGGGAGGTGTCGCACCTGGTGGCCGCAGGGGTAAAGGAGATCAACATCATTTCACAGGATACCACCTATTATGGGCTCGACCTCTATAAAAAGAGGCTGATTGCAGAGTTGCTCGAAACTCTTTCAAAGATCGACGGACTTGAATGGATCCGCCTTCATTATACATACCCCGACGGCTTTCCCCAGGAATTGCTGGAGGTGATGCGCAACACGCCGAAAATATGCAGGTATGTCGATGTCCCGCTCCAGCACATCAACAGCCGTATCCTGAAGTCAATGCGCCGCGGTCTCGACGGGTCCGGGACCAGGCAGTTCGTGGAGTCGGTTCGCAAAGCCGTTCCCGGCGTCGCCATTCGCACCACCCTGATTGTCGGGTATCCAGGGGAAACCAGAAAGGAGTTTGAAGAACTCCGGGATTTTGTAAGGGAATCCAGGTTTGACAGGATGGGTGTATTCACCTATTCTCACGAAGAGGATACCTCGGCCTTTCTCCTCAGGGACAGTGTTTCAGAGTCTGTCAAACAGGAACGGGCCCGTGAACTGATGGATATCCAGGAAAATATTTCTTTCGAACTCAACAGCCATAAGGTTGGACAAACCCTGAAGGTTCTGGTTGACAGGGAAGAGGGTGATTATTATGTTGGACGTTCGGAGCACGATTCCCCCGAAGTTGACAATGAAGTGCTGATCGCTAAAACCGGCAGCCTGGTTGCTCCGGGATCGTTCTGCTATGTTAAAATTACCAAAGCGGAAAGTTTTGATTTATTTGGCGAATTGACATAATTTTGCTTATTCAAAAATATAAACCATGAAAGCAATTGTAATTTTTCTGACCTCTTTGATTTTGCTTTTCCCGGCTCATTCATTTGCCCAGGCAAAAGCAGCTGATGAAAAAGTACCTGATACGATCAACCGTACTGATTCCTATGGCAACAAGGTAGGCTTCTGGGTTGAAAAACAGGGGGAAATCTCGTACAAGGGTGAATATGTCGCCAACAAAAAGGAGAAGAACTGGGTGGGATACTATCCCAACAGCTTCATTTACAAGCTTGAATATTATGCCAATGGATTAAAAGACGGCATTTCGATGCAGTTTGACCGTCACGGCAAGATCACCCTGATCGAGAACTACAAAAAAGGGATGTCCCATGGCCAGACCCTCAATTATGGCACTTTCAGTGAGACACCCATGGCGGTTACCGATTATGCCAACGGCAAGAGAAACGGCATGTACCGTCTTTATTACGATAACGCTAAGATCCAGGAAGAATCATGGTTCAGGGACGACCTAAAAAACGGTATATCACGGTGGAACAACAAAAGCGGCCAGAAACTCTGTGAGTATAACTATAAACTCGGGAATTTCGACGGAATACAGAAGACCTTTTATGAAAACGACACCCTCCAATCGGTTACCAATTACAAGGACAATAAATTGTCGGGCGAATCGAAGGAGTATTACCGCAATGGCCAGCTGAAACTGACAGGGAATTACCTCAACGGGCAAAAAGATGGTGCCTGGACCGAATATGACGAACTGGGTAAAGTTGTGAAAGTATATAAGTACAAGGAAGGCGTTGAGGTCAGGAAAAAATAGGTTGGTAAATTCCCCTGCCACTGCGATGAAAAATCTCAGGAATCCCTTCATTTCCCTCGAAGGATACAATTGTTTCGGCTGCTCCCCGGGCAACCCGGCCGGGCTGCATCTCACATTCACCGAAGATGGGGACGAGATCGTGAGCCATTGGAATCCTGAGAAGAATTTCCAGGGATATTTCAATGTCCTCCACGGCGGCATCCAGGCGACCCTGATGGATGAAATCGCAATCTGGACGGTATATGTCAAGGTGAAAACCGCGGGGTTTACTTCGAAAGCCGATATCCGTTATTTAAAACCGGTCGGAATTGACCAGGGACCGTTAACCCTGCGTGCGAGGCTGAAACAGATGCGCAGGAACCTTGCCGATGTGGAAGTCTCACTCTTTGATAGGAACAACACCCTCTGTGCCACTGGATTGATGACCTTCTTCACCTTTCCCCCCGGGAAATCAAAAGAGACAATGTATTATCCCGACCACAGCCGCTTTTATACGGAACCGGGGGAAACTGATTGACTGGATCTTGCTTGTGATAACGACATTTACATTTCCTGAATGATTTGCCGGAATAACTTTCCCCAGGCAACCCCCCCCGCTTTTTTGCCGAACCTGACGATCACGATATTTTTCGCGGGACAAACGTAGATGTATTGTCCGAGGATTCCCTTCGCAAAAAAATCCCCGCCCGGCAAGACCCGCCAGTGATAGGTATAGGGATAACCCTGCGAATCTTTTGAATCGTTTGTAATCTGCAGGGATTCTTTCACCCAGGCCGGCGGGATGATGGTGTCTCCTCCCAGGATCCCATGATGGAGGAATATTTCACCAAATTTTGCAAAATCGATGGCGCGGGCGTTCAGGCAGCAAAAGGCCTTGGCCTCCATGTGGCTTTTGCTGTCGACGCTCCATGTCGCGTCATATTCGCTGCCCATCGGCTGCCAGATTTTTTCGGCAAAATATTCAGGCAGTTTCCTGCCTGTGGCCCGTTCCAGCGCCATGGCCAGTAATTGGGTGTTGGCACTCTGGTAATTGTACTGCATGCCTGGAGGCTGCTGTGTCTTTAATTGCAGGGTATAACGTTTAAGATTCAGCCCGTAGTAAAATTTGCCCATGGCACCGAACGGGTTCGTATATCCTTCGTTAAACCTGATCCCCGAACGCATTTCCATAAGATCTTTCAGGGTGACCATGTGGAAACCGGAGTCGGAAAGTTCAGGCAGGAAATCGGTGACGGGCTGGTCCACCGACTTTATTTTGCCTTCGTGGATTGCGATTCCAACCAAAGCCGAAACAAATGATTTTGCAACGGAAAAGGAGGGAAGTACAGACTCCTTTGAGAAACCCGCAAAATATTGCTCATATACCAGGGAATCATTCCGGAGGACCAGGAAGGCCACGGATTTATGATCCGCCAGGAAGGTCTCGAAACTTACATGTTTATTCTTGTCAATAAATGCATCAGGTAATGTTATGACAACACCTGGCAAATAATGAAATAAAGGTTTTGATTTTGTTGACTTTGCAACCGGGACCGAAGGAAACTTTTTACTGTCGTGGATGTCCGCGAAGTTCCACCAGACGTAACGGACAACATGACACGATGAAGTTAACAGTAAAAAGAAAAGCAACGGGAAGAGTAAGCGCCGCATAACCGGTTACCTTGATTTGTTGCGGATCACATAGGCCTTCCTTACAGGTTTGGACTTAAAACTGTACTTCGTATTATAGGAACTCTTGTTCTTTTTCAGCTTCATGGTCTTATCCGGGCGGTTGGCATCGCAGACGGCCTTCCTCGATTTACAGGAAGTTACAGGGAATATCAAGGCAAGCATGACCAGGAAAAGGCCGATATGCGAAAGACGTTTTGCTCTCATTACAGGTTTATTGCTGGTGGAACCGTTGGAGCAAATTTAGGAAATAAATAATTACAGACCTTTTTTTTTCTATTTTTGTAAGACGGTGTTCCCGTAAAGAAAATATACAGGATGACTTCATTTCGCTGGTTTTCTATCGTTTTCATGGTCGCCTGTTCAGCGGCCGCAAATGCACAGTTCCCGCCGCCTGCCGGGCAGTCTGGTACCACGGCCATTTACAAAGACAGTTCGGCCTTCATCAGTTGGGCCTCCTATGCCACCATCACCCGGGGTTATATCAATATTGCCGATACAACGGTAACGTACAACGGGGTGAATAAAGCCACCTATGGCAGCTACCTTTACGCCAGCGGTCCTGCAGATGAACTGGTGGTTAGTCTGGGCGATCATGGTTCTGCCTTGCTCACTTTCGATTCACCAATTGTGAATGGCCCCGGGCCCGATTTTGCCGTTTTTGAAAATGCCTTTGGTGATGATTTCCTGGAACTTGCCTTCGTGGAAGTCAGTTCCGACGGCCAGCGCTTTGTAAGGTTCCCGGCGGTATCACTCACCCAGGATACGGTGCAGGTGTCAACTTTCGGGACGCTCGATGCTACAAAGATCAACAACCTGGCCGGGAAATACCGGCTTACTTACGGCACCCCGTTTGACCTTGATGACATCAAAGACAGTACCGGCATCGACCTGAAACATATCACACACGTAAGAATCGTTGATGTGGTGGGCTGCATCCAGTCACCTTATGCAACTTTTGATTCCCAGGGGCACCGGGTAAATGATCCATGGCCAACTCCTTTCGATACGGGTGGATTTGACCTTGATGCCGTGGGGGTGATCCACAACGCCGCGCAGCACGGCGGGATAGGGGAGCAGAACCTGCTTTCGAACCTCTCCATGTATCCCAACCCTGTTTCCGATTATCTCACGGTTGCGCTTCCCATCACCGGGTGCGTTACATTCAGGATTACCGACCCGGCAGGGCGGATCTTTTTCCGCGCAAGCCTCGACAAAAAAAACAGCTTCGATCTTTCCGGCCTTCCCGGGGGCATGTACATCGTCACCTTCACGTCGGAAGGAGGCGCTTCGATTTCGAAAAAACTTGTAAAAAATTAATTTTCTGAGGGTAACTCCGATTTTGACAAGGACCACCAAATACCTTTCCCTGTTTTCGATGATCCTGCTCGCCGCAATCCTGCCATGGAGGAACTATGCGGAAAATCCGGCCGACACACTCAAACTTAAAGAATTTGAGGTCAAGTCAAAATACCTTTACGATAACAACTGTTTCAAAAGAGTAAAGATCGATTCAGCCATCCTGATAAACCACCTGAACACCGACCTTTCAGGCATCCTGGCACAATATACTACGATCTTTATCAAATCATACGGCATCGGGAATCTTGCCACCCCTTCATTCCGCGGCACAACGGCCCAGCACACCCAGGTCGAATGGAACGGCATCAGCCTGAACTCCCCCATGCTCGGGCAGGTAGACCTTTCGCAAATCCCGGTGTCCCAGTTCGACGGGTTGGAAATCCTTTACGGTGCCGCTGGCATCACACGCACCTCGGGCGCTTTCGGCGGGGTCATCAACCTGGTAACCAACCCGAACTGGAATAACATCCTGAATGTGCTCGCCATGCAATCTTTCGGCAGTTTCAACACCTTTACCAGCAACCTGAATGCTGCTGCCGGTACCGGGTCGTTTCAGTCGCACACCAAATTCAATTATTCGGTTGCTGCAAATGATTTCCCCTATTACAATGATCTGCTGAAAACCACCGTCAGGCAGCAGAATTCTTCATACAGGCTTTATGGGATGTCGGAGGAACTTTTCTGGAAACTAAAGGATAAGCACCTCTTCTCCATCAAATTCAGGTTTAATCACAACGACCAGAACCTGCCGCCGACCGCCTCGAACTATGACACGCATCACCAGGAAAAGCAAAAAACACAGGATCTTTTCGCCGTGATTGACTACAAGTATGTCGAGAAAAAATTCAGCCTGCTTGTGCGATCCGCGTTTGCCGACCAGAAAATGAATTACAGCCTCGACAGTTCGATCAACGATTCACACCAGTACTATCAGTGGATCAATAAGATAAAATTCACCTACACGGGGATACGCAACTTCAGCATCAGGCCGGGAATTGATTTCACCTGTGACCAGGTCAATTCGGATTCATACAACGGGGTTAAAAAGCGGAACACGACAAGCTTCTGTTCCGAATTTATTTATGATATCGGCAAAAAGGTCAAAGCCTCCCTTGTCATCCGGGAAGACATGATCGATTCAAAATTCCTTCCGCTGGTTCCAGCACTGGGCGTTGAATATGTACCATGGAAAACCATCGACCTTGCCTTCACGATGAACATGGCCCGGAATTACAGGTACCCGACGCTCAACGATCTCTATTGGACCGGATCTGGGAATGCCGACCTTAAACCCGAAACAAATTACGCTGTCGAAGGAGGGGTTAACTATAAATACACGTCCGGAAACCGTAAATTCAGCGTTGGTGCCAGCCTGGCAGCCTATTATTCCTGGATCTACCAGATGATTACCTGGTCGCAGGTGAATGGCAATGCCTATCTCTGGAAACCCGAAAACATTGACGAAATCAAGGCACGGGGAATTGAGACGGGACTGAATTTCAGCATTGAATTCCTGCACTTTGTCATCGGCAATACCAGCAATTACAGTTTTTGCCGTTCCACTTACGAAAAAGCAAGTTCGGCCTATGACCAGAAAATCGGGAAACAACAGATCTACATCCCGGTGCATACGTTCAACAATACCTTAACAGTCGAAAGATGGAAATTTTATCTGAATTATAATATTTGCTATGTAAGTGACAGATATACAGCGAAAGACAATCTTACCGTGATGCCGGGTTATTCCATTTCAAATATTATTTTCGGAAGAAATATTGCTTTGAAAAAAATTGTTTTATCTTTACAAAGTCAAATTAATAACCTGTTTAATCTGGATTACCAATCCCTGGTCGACCGGCCCATGCCCGGGATCAATTACGGAATAACGGTTAAACTGGCACTGCCGGGCATTCAACGATGACAAGATTGTTTACATAAGCGCCAAAACGTGAAAGAAAAATATATAAATTCATATAAATTCCTCCTTTTTTTCTCTTTACTTACCCTTGCTGCCCTCACTCATTCCTGCTCCAAAACTCCGATTCGCGAACATAAAGTTGATCCGCCCGATACTACCCATATAACCAGCTATGCAAACGGGATTTTCGTGGTCAATGAAGGGAATTATAATTGGGGAAACGCCTCTGTTACCTTTATAGATAACAAGTCGAACGCACTCATCCAGGATATTTTCAAGAAATCAAATGACCGCAGTCTCGGTGACGTTGCCGAATCCATGAAAATTGCCGACAACCTCGGGTACCTGGTCGTCAACAATTCTAACAGGATCGAGGTGGTTTCTCTCAGCGATTTTAAATCGGTTACCACGATCACAGGGTTGAACTCCCCGAGGTATCTGGAGATCGTTGATTCCACCAAAGCGTATGTGACGAACCTGCAGAAAGACATATCCATCATCGATCTTCATACCAATACCGTTTCTGGTACCATCAAAACCAACGGGTGGACCGAGAACCTGATCAAATACGATAAATACATGCTGGTCACCTCCATCGGCACCTTCAGTGATCCCAGTTCTAAGCGGCGGGCACAGATTTTTGTCATTGACACGCAGCTTGATGCAATTGTTGACAGCATCCAGACCGGAAAGGAACCCATCGGCATCGTTATAGATAAAAAACAAAAAGTGTGGGTTCTCTGTTCCGGTGGCTATGATAACTATGAAGCACCCTCGCTGATCAGGATCAATCCCGAGCTGCGCCTGGTGGAGAAGATCTTTACGTTTTCCAATCCGGCAGAGGTGCCAAGCAGGCTATGCATCAACCCGACGGCCGATACCCTTTACTTCCTGAAGAACGGTGTTTGCCAGATGCCCGTTGCGGCGGCGGTACTGCCTGTTCAGCCTATGATCGCCTCAGAAGGCAGGTTGCTGTATGGCCTTGCTGTGCATCCGGCCACAGGTCACATCTACGTGAGCGATGCAAAGGATTATGTTCAGAACGGCACTGTATACCAGTATAATACCAGCGGTTCCCTGTTAAAGCAATATACAGCAGGCAGGATCCCGGGATCATTCTGCTTTACCAGAAACAGTTCCAAGTAAAAGTTTCATCCTATTTCTGCCATCCGGCTTTCATTTCGGCGCACTTACGATTTCTTCTGCGAGTTCCCTGAATTCGTTTAGTATCATTGCGGTTGCACCCCAGATGACGTTACCCCCGATATAATAGGAGGGAACTTTCAATGGAATCCCCGACCTCAATTTAATCCTTTTCATCCTGATATTCCTGCCATCGAGCAGGTCGTCAAGGTTCAGTTCGATGATCCGGGCTACCTCCTTCGGATGCGCCCTGAAGTCAGGGCGAACTGCCTGGTAGCCGACCACGGGCGTGACCATGAAATTGCTGGGCGGGATGTATATTTCTGTCAGTTGCCCCATCACCTGTACCTGGTTAGGATTGATTCCGATCTCCTCCTGTGCTTCACGCAGGGCGGTGTATATCAGGCTGTCGTCGGTATCTTCATATTTCCCGCCGGGTAAACTGATCTGGCCGCTGTGTACACCGGCATATTCGGGGCGAAGGGTCAGAACGAGTCTGATGTGCCCGTCAGCCGGGTAGAGCAGGATCAAAACACTGCTTTGAACAGCATCAACAGGGATGGTGAGCCTCATCATTTCACGGATGCGCGCAAGAGATGACATTTTCAAATGTGCACTCCGGCCGGGCAGGGGGAGTGCCAGGCGCTGCTCAAATAAAAGGATAAAACGATTGAACTCCATATTCCGCTTTATTCGCTGAAGGAATTCAAAGGTAAAGTTTTGCTTCCATTTTTTCATAATTTTGCATGTAAATTGCCCCGCCATGGTCAAACATAAGGAAAACCCCGCTTCCCTCGAAAAGGAGATCAACACGACCCTCCGCGAACTGATCCTGTACAATGACGACGTGAATACCTTTGATTTTGTTATACGGACCCTCATTGAAGTTTGCACCCACGAACCCGAGCAGGCCGAACAATGTGCCATGATTGCCCATCACAATGGCAAATGCATGGTCAGAACCGGTGATTATTACGAGTTGAAACCCCTTTACGAGGAGATGACCCTGAGAGGACTTACCGTCTCTATTGAATAATATCTGTTAAAAAGTTATCAACAGATTGTTAATAACCCTGGTTGAAAAAATGTTGATATCGAATCCGGTAAAAACTTGCTTTCCGTATTGCGGATACAGTATATTTGACTCCTCAAGCGAGCGATAAAAGGTCTGTCGCAGGAACAGGCGGGTGAAAGTAGAACCGCAAGGTGCCAGCACTCCCCGCCGGACAGGAAAGACCGGATCCGCAAGATTCGGCTGAGTATGGTCCGACTCCAAGGCAGGAACCGGGACCAGGGTGATCCGCAAGGGGAACTGAGGTTCAGGATCGGACGGAAACAACGGGGGCAACCCCGGTGGAAATGTCAACCACAATAACCGTAGTTTGAACGGTCCTGACGGCCACGGCGGTTGGGATGACGGGATGGGAACCACTTCGTACAGAGGAGGTTCCCATCGGTGTTTTCAGGGGTGCCAAGTCCGAAATTACAGGATGAAGGGGAAAAGCGCCTTGCGGTCGGCTGGATAATCCGAAAAAGTTTGTTTGTACCATTTGTGGTGATGCAACGCCCTTGGCAACAGGTTCACCAGGGTCCAGACGAAAAAGGCCAGTCCCGGCGCACACCAGGTCATCAGGGCAAATCCCGACCATTCTACAATTTCACCAAAGTGATTCGGACAGGAGATATACCTGAAAAAGCCCCGGGTGGGAATGATATATCCCGTTTCACCGGGCTTGCGCAGGTGGATCAGGATGTTGTCCGATTGCCAGTTGATGAACATGCCGAAAAGGAAAAGAAGGGCCCCGCCGATCATCCTGGGATCGGTGAAGTAGCCATCCGGGTACTGCAGGGATGTGGCAATGGTGCCCAGGTAGTAGCCGTTTATAAAGCCATTCACAAAATTAAATCCGATCGCCATGAAAACGATGGCCAGCGGCATCTTTTTCCCGCTGGTATTCAGCCGGAATGGAAAAACCAGGGTCCGGTTGACATAATGGAGCACCCAGAAGCTGAAAAAGATCCAGGTGGCCGCAGGACGTGGTCCGGTTCCGAACAGGTAAAAACCGGCAAATACCAGTAAAGCAGGTAATTCCATTAATATCCATCCGGCACGGTTGTCGATCAGCGCACCCCATTTCCGGGTTGTATGCCGTCCATAGGGAGCCACAACCCTGACCACCACGGGAAAGATAAAGACCGCAATGGCGATCCATACATAAACGAGTGTTGTAAAATTGGTCTCTTTCATACGGTTTGTTACTTGATTTTGCCGTTTTCCCTCAGCCAGGTGAGTAAATCTTTAATGGTTTCAGTCAGGGGGCGCGGATTGAAATTCAGTTCAGCCCTCGCTTTTGCATTGCTGATCATTCGGTTTCCTTCGGTGATGATGGTGAGTGATTCACTGGTATACAATGGCTTGGTCCCCGATAATTTACTTAAGAGGGTGATGAATGGCAAACCAACGCGTGCGACCCACATGGGCAGTACCGTGCTGACGGTTTTACGGCCGGAATGTTCACTGATCAGCGTGGAGAATTCCTGCAGACTGGTCCAGCGACCGGCAAGCAGGTACTTTTCACCGGTCCGTCCGTGGTCGATTGCAGCAATGGCAGCAGTTACAATATCCCTGACATCTACCCAGTCGTATCCGCCGGGAACCAGGGAGGGTATTTTATGGTTGTAGATGTCCACAACAGCGGTGCCGAGGAGGGAGGGTTCAGGATCGGCAGGACCGATGATCGCCGTAGGGCTGATCACCAGCGCATTGAGGCCGTTTTTCACTGCTTCCATAACGGCACGTTCGCCGGCCGCCTTGGAGCGGTCATATGCAAAACCTTCATTTACAACAAGGGGCCTGGTTTCGTCGAGCGGCAAATGATGGGGCTGCTGGCTAAAGGCGTGGATGGAGCTGAAATGAATGAACCGTTTTACCTTGCATTCGGCGGCAACCGCCAGCATGTTCTTTGTTCCGTCAAGGTTGATCTTCGAAACCATCCTGTCCTTGTCGCCGAGGATGGATATCTTGGCGGCAAGATGGAATACTACATCTGCATCCGTCAGCAACGGGTATAATGTTGCCTTTTCCAGTACATTTCCCCTGACCAGGGTGACCGGGATATTTTCCAGGCCGCCGGTATGGGTGTGTATGAAGGCTTTTACCGTATGACCCTTCTCAATAAGTGCTTTGCACAGGTTTACGCCAACATGGCCGTTTGCCCCTGTTACTGCAATATTCATCCTTGTGGTTTTTGGATTAAAAGGCAAAAATAGTATTTTTCTGTTGATGAAAGCGCTTTATTTTGCAACAGTTTTCATTTATATCATACAGACTCTCAATGACATATTTTCATTTTGTGAAAAAATTAACAAAACATTTGTTTTTTTATCAAATAGTCATATAATTGTTGCGTCATTATAGTGTATTGCCAGCATTAACAGGCAATTTGAGGATAAATGTTCTTACAAACGTTTTTATTTTGTCTGGTTAATGGCTCTTTGTGGGATAATTGCCACCGGTTTTGCCGGTTGGAACCAACCGGATACCGGTATTTGGATTTTACATGATATGAATTTATACCATAGCCAAACAGATCAAAATTGAAACTAAACCAAGGAAGAACAAAATTTACAAAACATGAAAACGAAAAACATTATTGCAGCAATGCTGGTTTTTCTGCTGGCCTTAAACACTTGGGCACAGGATAACCCGAATTCCAAACCTCCTTCAACGCCTGTGATGGGTGCTCCGGCAGGTGGTTATGTTACCGCTTCAGACAATGAAAACAATGCCCTTAGTGGCACATCTGATGGCGATATGGGGGTTTATCTATGTAATACCAGTTCCAACGCACCTATAGAATTTAATATTTTCATCACTGACATTACAGTGACCACTGCTCAGTTAAGCATCATGGGATGGGATATTGATTGGGCAGAGGGTGAAAAAGATGAAGTTTATTTAAACGGCACCTATATTGGCGACCTTACAGGTATTAATAATACTTGGAGTACCAGCGTATTCAATGTTTCTCCGTCTATTATTAACCCTGTTGGGGTTAATGGCGGGAAAAACCTTGTCCAGATTAAAATTGATCAGAATAATATTGGTGCCTGTTGGTGGTCAGTACAAGTTAACTGGGGGCAACTTGTAATCAATGGCAGTGCCGGAGGAAATGTTAATTTTAGGTATGTTACACTTAATAATACTCAGTATTGCAGCGGACAGTGCCCTGTAGTCACGGAAGAGGTTGATGCCGCGCCTTCAACCAGTGTCCGACTTGAAACCTACCTGCTTGACCCTACCAACAATGCCATTGGCCAGGTTAATACGCCTCTTTATACAGCTACGAGCGGCGATGAGCCCGTGACCATTTCAACACTTTGTTTACCGGTTAATCCGACCGCCGGAACCTGGAAAATACAAGCAATTTGTTATGATATTAACAATGTTCAACAGGATATTAAAACCGTTACATTTACGGTAACCAATCCGTGCAACCCGGTGCCCACCATGGGGCAATGGGGATTGATTTTACTGGCTGTCGTGCTACTTGCGATCGGGACTCTTTTTATCATGAGAAGAACCAAAACCGATGTCTCAGTATAAGACTGTCCGTTAACAGGAAACGCTGCTCTGACCAGGATTTCTTCTCTCTGTCATTAACAATCCCTCTTAAACCATGGTTTTGTCAAACCCTGGGTTAAGAGGGATTTTCATCTATTCCGACGGTCAGTCACGATTCCCATTTCCTCTTGAAGTGGGAAATATGTAAAATTTCATGTTTTTTATGTATCTGTATACCAGTCAAATGAAATAGCTGTTGTTTTTTTTAACAAAAAAACATTGGTTTTTTTAAAAAATCATATTATAATTGTACCTTATATTAGCATAACCAATTCAATGACCAGTTTTCACGGTATTAATTTAAACTTTGAATTATGAAAAAACTGCTGCTATTGATAATCACAGTTTTTGTGATTTCTGCTCCCTCTTTTTCCCAGTTGAATTCAGGGCCGAATCAAAACCCGCCAGCACCTGTATTTGTTAAGCCGGGGCCCACGGTCACCAATGCCGGCGGTTCAGGGTGCAAATTCCTGGTGCTTGAGGACAACTTGCCATGGAATACCTCGGCACTCACGGATTATATGACTGCCCAGGGAGACAACTTTACAGTTGCAAACTCGTCGGTATTTCCCGGCCTGGATTTTTCACAGTATGATGTCATCGTTGTCGCTTCAGATCAGAACCATGCTTTTCATCTTGTCTTCCAGGCCAATTTTGCAAAATTTGTCAACTTTGTGACAAACGGCGGAAGCCTTGAGGTTCATTCGGCAACCTGCGGCTGGAATTCTGCTTGTACAGATGTGATTACTTTGCCAGGTGGTGTCGTCACAGTAGACCAGTTTGACAGTTACAATGATATTGCAGATCCTACAAACCCGATCGTCAACGGGGTGAGTAACCATTTTTTTGGCCATTTTGCCAGTCATGCTTATTTTACAAACCTGGTACCGGCAACCGATATCATTACGATTACTACTGGTATTAATAATGATACCGGCATTCCAGGTATCGCAGGTCTCCCAACCACGATCCAGTACCATTACGGTTCAGGACTGGTAACAGCAACAAGTTGTACCTATGAATTCAGTTGTCAATATAGCTTCACCGATATTTGTACCATGATGCACAATGACTTGAGTTACAGCTGTAATCACTCCATTGCTGCCAACCCCGTACCGACGATGTCGCAATGGGGTCTAATCATCTTTGGCATATTCCTGCTGATATTCGGCACACTGTACATCCTTAGGAGGAAGGGCACCGCAGCTTAAACAAATCGTAATTGGTGCAGTCGAATTCCATCCGAATCTGCATTTGCATTCTACAGAATATGGAGGAATGTGAAGAGCCTTTCCCGGGTTAACCGGAAGGGCTCTTTTACTTTTTAACCTTTTCCGTCCTGAAATCATCGACCCGGAAGGTGACCAGGAGCCAGATGGCGACGACAAAATAGAGTACCGAACTGGAAGTAACAGAGATAAAGTTGTTGGCGAAGGTGAGCAGTTTCAGACTGGTGCCTGAAAAATCGGTCAGCTTCAGCCAGGGATACTGCTGGCACTGCCATAGCAAGAAAATCCACTGTTTGAACATTACCAGGAAGGTGACCAGCACCATGCCGGCTGCCAGCGCAATCAATCGCCTGCGCCACGTAACCGGGGAGGCAAGGACAAGGGCAAGAAACAAAATGGCAGGCAGGTAGCCAAGATAGCGCGTGTTGACATCGGTGGCAGCCGTATCGGCGGAGCCATCCGGGCGGATGAGCAAATTGTTCCCGATATTGATATGTGTGGTGGCGGGATCTTTCCCTTCCCTGAATTTCACAAACCCGGTTTCCCTGAATTTGCCGAAAAACATGCCTGCCACATTCCTGTACATCCGGCCGTAGGCCGCATCGTAGAAAGTCAGGGGTGCCGAGAACAGCGCGTAAATGATGGTCGCCTTCAGGAGGAAAAGCAACAATGTCTTAGTTTTCAGCATCTGGAACCTCCCTTCTCGTCCATTTGATCCAGAAGATCCATAATCCAAGGGCCACCAGGATAAACAATACCTGCCATACCTCGACATGCATGATCTCGAAAGCTTTCGGGAAATAGATGCCGGTAAGGAATAGGGTAATGACCCTGATGATGTTCAGCATGAACAGGATGGCAATGCCGGCGAAAAAACCAGCAAACTTGAATTTCCATTTTGCGGGAAAGGCGAGCAGGGCAGCGCCAAACAGGGCCATGGCCTCCATGGCGTCGCATCCTTTGGCGATACTCACGGCAAAAGAGGGGGATGACAGGTTTGCCTGGCTGGCAGTTGTTTTCATCCCGAAAATATTCAGAATAATACTGGAAATTTTTGCATTGGCCGAAACGATGTGGGGCTGAATATGATCCTGGCTGAAATCGGAGAGCCATGTGACGTAAAATAACAACATCAGGATGGCGAAACCAAGAACGAAAAACAGGATCGGCCATTTTTGCAGCCAGCGCGACTGTACCCGGGAAAAAATTGTGGGAGCAGCCTGCTTCTTCTTCAACGCCTTTTTTTGTGGTGTATATCCCATGGTTGGTTGTATAGGGTATTTGTTATAGTATCGCTTATAAAATTAAATGATAAAACCGGATACCATTCTATGAAAATATTTTTTTTCAAAGAACAGGTCCCTGCTGCAAATCTAATAAACATCCCCTGAACTGCAAGAAACCAGTGAAAATAAAGTGATGGTTGAGGTAAAAATGCGGTAATGAAAGTTCATGTATTTATAACGTTTTTTCCGGGATATTTTTTCCGGCCGGGAAAAAGGTATATTTTTGTATACCGGCGATGCACCAGGCTGATCCGGAAACTTTTATTCAATGTTTCACAAAATACCGACAGAAATATGAAAACGATTATTAAAGTTCTTTGCTGGCTGGGTGGCATCATCGTCCTGCTGGTTATCATATCATTTTTCCTGCCCCGTACCTATAAAGTTGAACGGACCACCATGATCAAGGCAGGGCCCGAAGTTATCTACGGGCTTACCATGAATTTTGCGCAATGGCATCTCTGGGTTCCCTGGACAAAGGAGATGGACCCCACCGCCGTGTTTGAAATGAAGGGGCCGGCCGGGCAGCTGGGCACATCCTGGTCGTGGAACGGAAAAAAAATGGGGGAGGGGACCATGGTCTCCTCGGAGCTTGTTCCCGGGAAACGGGTTGCCTACGACCTGGCATTTGACCATGGGAAATACAAATCGAAGGGCAGTATCGAAATTGAACAGGCAGGCGACTCCTGTAAGGTCTCATGGAACGACCAGGGGGACCTGGGGTACAACCCGATGGCACGATACATGGGGCTATTTATGGATAGGATGATGGGTCCCGATTTCGAAAAGGGGCTTGCCAGCCTTAAAAAGGTTGCTGAGGCCCGTTCAACCTGGCCTAAAATCGAAGAATTGACGGTTAACGCACAGATTGTACTTCTGGTGCGGGATTCAGCAGGCCCCAAAACCTATGCACAGGTTATCGGGAAAGCCTATGGTGAGATTATGTCGTTTATGAAGACCAATAAACTGAGACAGGTTGGCGCACCCTTCGCCATTTACCAGAAGTACGACACCACCACCTTTTTTTCAGTGATGGACCTGGGAATCCCGGTTGATAAAATCGCTGCCGGTAAAGGCAGGGTGCGGTCGGCAACCCTCCCGGAACAGAAGGCGGTGATGGCCCACTATTTCGGGGCTTACGAAAAGATCGGACCTGTCTACAATGCATTGCATCAGTATATCAAAGAATCTGAAAAGGTGATTGCCGGAGCCCCGTGGGAAAGTTATATCACGGACCCCATGAATGAAAAGGATACGGCAAAGTGGGAAACCGGGGTTGTTTTTCCTGTAAAATAGGGTGACTGCCTGATGGCTACAAGTTAAAAAGCCGGTTTTTGCCGGCTTTTTTTATACTGTTTCCTTACCTCAGATTACCAGGTAAATACGTTTTTGTCAAATTATACCATTTTGTAACCGATTGATATTCAGTAATAATAATTGAAATAGATGTCCTAGCCACTTTTGGCAGGGAGTTCCTGGATATTGATTTACTGAACAACAATGATGAACTGGCAGAGGACAGGGATAAGGTAATCAAAGCCTTGCGGGAAAATGTTGACCGTTTTGAAACCAGGGACCTGATGAAGATGGCGCAACTGTATGGATCGGTCACCACAAAAAAGTTATTAAAACCAGTAATACGTAACTCCGGATTGATGCAAGGCTGATTTTCTTCATTTTGATGTAACTTTGTAAAAAATCCTGCTATGCCGAAAATATTTGAATACCTTGGTATTTTGATTTTCTTTTACTCCAATGAGCATGAGCCGATCCATGTTCATGGGAAATTTGATGGTTTTGAAAGTAAAGCCGAAATCTTCATCGTTGATGGGAAGATTGTTGAGATCAAAATAAAAGCTGTGAAGGGTTCAAGGCCACTTGCTGGACGAAAACTGGCAGAATTTAAAGATTTTCTGGAAGTTTATGCTGACAAGATCGTTGAAAAATGGATAGACTACTTTGTTTTCCATAAATCGGTTGAATTTGAAAAAATCAATACACGGGTGAAATGAAAATAACTGAAGATTATAGCACTGACAATCATGAAGTAATTGAAGTTTCCAAGGCAAAGTATGTCGGGGATTATGCAGTCCGTATATTTTTTTCCGATGGTTTTAACAGGCTCGTGGATTTTAAACCGTTCCTGGAAAAATCGGTGCATCCGCAGATCCAAGGCTATATGGATGAGGAGAAATTCAAGACCTTTAAAATCGTGGATGGAAATCTCAACTGGAATGATTACGAGTTGATTTTTTCTATTGAAGACCTTTATGATGGGATCCTGTAAAAGAAACCCAGCATCCAAATGCGACCTGGAAAAGGAGTATTTTGAAAGCAAATAAAAGGCACACGAGCCCCATTTTGTAACTGCCTGATAAATTTAAGAAATCACCTGTTAAATAGGATCCATCTGATTATCAGGCAAATACGCTTTTATCCAAATTATGCCATTTTGCAACTGATTGATGATCAATTATAAAAATATGAATATTTGTCTTATAATTAATACTGGAAGTGCAATTAACTGTTTCTAAACATAATATATTGTGCTTTGTAATGTATTGAAAATCCGCATTTTTCTATCTCACATCGAAGATAACGCGATTTAAGTTACGTCAGATTCCTGCAATCATGCGCACGTTTGCAGGAATTTGAATTAACAGACTCTTATTCAATTGTTTTTGTCATTATTGCCGCTTATTTTCTCTTTCAGGATCTTGATCAGGTCTTGTAGATTTTGTTTGTCCTGCTCCAGTTCAACAATTCTTGCCTCCAATCTGACTATTTCGTTTTTAGTAAACATCCTTTCCGACTTTTCCTGCCCCATAAACCAATAATCAACAGGCATATCCAGTTCAGCTGAAATTTTGGCCAATGTTGATATTTTCAGTGTCCCATTTTTCAATGAGTACCGGAAACCGTTCTCAGTAAGCCCTCTTTCATCCGGATATTTCTCTTTTAGCTGCTTCAAAAAGTCTCTGATGTGCAATTTTCGATCCAATAAGCACCTGGAAATTTTTGTTCCAAAATCCTTTATAGTATCCATGTCAGTCAGTTAAATTTGTTTTGATTCTTAATAATTGTGCTTAAGCACAATTATTAATGTTTATTGAAAAATTAACTGTTTCTTTGCCGCCGCAATTTAACAATCTGGAAACAGTAAATTTACATAAAACGAACAAAACTACAACATGAAACGAACAACACCAAGTAAAAAACACAGTTTTTTTGAGAATAACATAGAATTTATTTCCTTCTTCCAAAACATACCTTACGGTACTTCCAGGGTTGTTCATGACCGATTGGTTCTGAAGTTTGGAGATTCCCATGATTATACCTTGAACTATATTAACATGGTCCTTGATCCGGATGATCTTAGATTTAACAGGGACATCATGAATGAAGCACTTGGACATTTCACTGAGGTTCGACTTGATAATGAAAGAACAAGATTAATATTAAAGGAACTCACGTCGGAAGCCGCCTTAACAACTTCCTGATGAAATCATTC
>CAIMWF010000034.1 GCA_903845055.1 uncultured Bacteroidales bacterium
ATCGCGGCTGAACGGCCGCACACGCCGGTCTATGCCTATACGACCCATCTCAACGTGTTTCACGGGCTGAACCTGCTGTGGGGCGTAAGGCCGATCCTGGTGGACGACCATCCCGACACCTTCGAGGAGATGGTGGCTGTTGCCGGAAAGCACCTCCTTGAAAAGAAACTTGCAACACCCGGCGACCAGGTGCTGATCATCGGGGGGATTCCCGCCCACCAGGCCGGGGGAACGAATTTCATCAACGTTCATCTCCTGAAATAGGCCGGAAGGCTATTTCTGCGGTTAGAACATCATCCCGATCCTGAACGAAATAAGGTGCGCATCACGGGTCGCGAGACTTCTAACACAGTTTGATTCAACCCACTCGCGGGTTTGCTGGAAACGATACCCCAGCGAAAGCAGCATGGCGTGTCGCGACGCAACCCGGAATTTTGCGCCAAGCCCGATCCCGGCCGTGGCCCCCCCAAGGTTCATGCCGGGTTCACCTGTTCTCCAACCGACTGAATAGCCTGCATCGAGATAGGCAAAGGGCGTGTTGCCGCTTTTGATAAAATTGGCCCTGAAATCAACCCGGATTGGCAGGAAGGCTCTTTTGCTCCAAACTTCAATCCCGGTATTCAGTCCCAGCTGGACATAGGGAGTGATGGTAAAACCGTTGAATAACGAGAGGGCTACCGAAAACTGGCTTTCGGCAGGATCCATATAACGGTCCATTCCTTCCAGCTTCCCCAGACCGAACCCCACATCCGCCATGAAGGTATATCCCTGCGATTTGACACCCTCGTCGTAATTCCTGTCAGATTCAACAGGGACATCCTCCTTCCTGATCTCGTTGACATCGGCCATGGCGATCACAAGGGTATCACGGCGCGCAAGGACAATACGCAGCATTATGCCTGGATCCAGTTTTACGATGGTTCCACGCAGGAAGGAGCCGTTGTTGAGGTAAATAACATCGTCCTGTTTGTTCTGCGACGAAACCTGTATTGTAGAGAAGAACAGCGGGATGAGAAATAACAGGCGACGCAAAGTCAGAAACGTACATGTATTATCAACTCTTCCGGTAATAGACAAGCCGCAGGAGGGACGGGAAAACAAAAAGAAGCAGCGGCATGGCGGTGATGAACCCCCCGATCACGGCAATGGCAAGCGGCTGCTGCATCTGGGCCCCGATCCCGAAGCCCATCGCCAGGGGCATCAGGGCAAGGATCGCACCCGTGGCGGTCATCAGCTTGGGCCGGATCCGGAGGGCGATGGCATAACGGACCGACTGGTCGACGTCTCCGGTGGCCTTCAGGTTGGTAACAAACTGGTTCACCGTGAAAATAGCGTTTTCGGCGATGATCCCCACGATCATGATGATGCCGGTGTAGCTGCCCACATTGAGCTGGATGCCGGTAAGGTAAAGGGCCCAGATGCACCCCCCGGTCCCAAGGATCGAAATGAGGATCACCAGGAATGACATGCGCAGGTCGCGGAACAGGAAGAGTAACACGGCAAACACCAGGAAAACAGCGGCAATCAGGATGAACATCAGCTCCCTGAAGGAGGATTGCTGCTCGGCATAGGTGCCGCCGTAGGTGATGTAACAACCGGCCGGGAGGGTAAGCTTATCGTGAATGGTGTTGCGGATTTCGGTGATGGCGCTGCCGAGGTCGCGCTGGTCGAGCCTGGCGGTGACAACGACATTCGATTTCAGGTTTTCGCGCGTGATGTCGGGTTCGCCGGGCGACAATTCGACCCGCGCAAAATATTCCAGCGGACGGAAGGCCCCGTCGGCTGAAAAGATGGGTTGCCTGCGGATCTGTTCCAGGCTGTTTTCCCTGAAATTCCTGAACCGCATCAGGATGTGCAGCATCTGTTCACCCTCCTGCACCTGCCCTGCCTCGGCTCCTTCGTTATAAGCCTGAACCTGCAACTGGAAGGCAGCCGGGGTGAGGCCGAACTGCGCCAGCTTTACCGGGTCGGGATAGAGGGTGATGGTCGGGCCGTCGATAATGATCCCGCTCTGGACATCGGCAACACCACTGATCTTCTGTAGTAAAGCCTTTACATGGCCGGCCACCTGCCGGGTCTCATCGAGGTTGTCGCCAAAGATCCTGATCTCGACCGGTTGCGGCCTCCCGATGAGGTCGCCCAGCAGGTCGGCGATCCGCTGGCCGAATTCTATGTTCAGGGCCGGAACGCGCGATGCAACCGATTCCCTGATCTCCGAGATGACCTGCTCTGTGGTTTTTTTGGTGCCGGTTTTCAGCTGGATCAGGTAATCCCCTTCATTCGGCGGAATGACACCGCTCGCCATGCTGATGCTCGAGGACATGTTGGTCCCCGTGCGCCGCATGTAAGTGGCGACATCCGGGTGACGCATCACGATCGTATCCACATGGCTGAGGATCTCATCGGAGGCATCCAGGGATGTTCCCGGAGGCGACAGGTAGTCAAGCACGATGGACCCCTCGTCGAGCACAGGCAGGAAGCCTGTTTTTAACCGGCCAACCAGGAAAATGGACGAAATCACCAGGAATAGAATGAAGACAAAGGCAAAGACCGGCTTGTTAAAGAACCACTGAAGCCATGCAAGCCCGTGTTTCTCTTCCGAAGCCCCGTGCCGGGCGAGAAATTTAAGTTTCGTATGGGGCTTGTAGCCGATCAGCAGGTGCAATGCCGGCAAGCCGATCCAGGTGGAGAAAAAGGAACAGACAAGGGTGATCTCCATGGTCAGGGTCAGTTCCCTGAAAAAGCTCCCTGCCACCCCTCCCATGAAAATAAAGGGGAGAAAGATCACGATGGTGCTCAGCGACGAGCCGACCATGGCGGGGAAGAGCATTTTCACCGTTTCCTTCGCCACCTCGCGCTTGTCGCTGTCGGGTTGCTCCTCGTGGAGCCTGTGGATCTGTTCGATGATCACGATGGCATCGTCGATGATGAGCCCGATGGAGGCGGCGATGGCCCCCAGCGACATGATGTTGAGGGTTATCCCGGCAAGGTACAGCACGGTAAAGGTGAGCGCAAGGGTGATGGGGATGGTCAGGATCACATTCAGGCTGGCACGGAACGACCGCAGGAAAAGAATCACCACCATGAGGGCGAGGAAAAGCCCTTCGTAGATACATTCCAGCACGCTGTCGATGGAATTCGAAACGAAAACCGACTGGTCGTAATAGGGCTTCAGCACCATCCCGCGCGGCAGCTGGGCACTGATGGAAGCAGCCATTACCTTCACGCTTGCGGCAAAATCAATGAGGTTGACCCCCTGCTGCTTCACCAGGTCGATGATCACGGCATCCCGCCCGTTGGCATTGATCCGGATGAATTCCTGCTGTTCGTCAAAACCAACTGACGCGATATCCGACAGCAGCAGCACCCGGTGCCCGTCGTTCCTGATGACGACATTTTTCAGCTCTTCGAGGGTGGTGATGCGCGTGTCAGTCAGCGACAGGTATAGCCGGCGGTAATCGGACAACAGCCCGCTCGATTCAACAAAATTGGTGCTGCCGACGGCATCCAGGATCATCTGCGGGGTAATCCCCAGCCGGATCATCACGGCGGTTTGCGGCGTGATCACGAATTCCTTGGTTTTCCCGCCCCTGACCACCACGTTGGATATCCCGGGGACCATTGAAAACTGCGGGCGAACCAGGTACAGCGCGTTGTTGCGCAGTTCCACCTGCCCGTACCTGCTGCTTTCGAGCGTATAGCCAACCACGGGATATATACTCTGCCCCATGGCCTCCACCACGATGTTGACATTGGCGGGAAGCTGGTTCTTGATCTCGTTGATGCGCGATTCAAGCTGGCTTTTGGCAAGCTGGATGTCGATCTTCCAGTCAAAAAAGGCCTCGATGGTGCAGCTTCCGCGGTTGGTGCTGCTGCGTACCGTGTTGATCCCGTTCACCCGCTTGATGGCAATTTCCAGCGGTTTGGTCACCGTGACCATCATCTTGTCGACCGGCTGCTCCCCGTTGTCGGCGATGATGGTGATCTTCGGGAATACCACGTCGGGGAAAAGCGAGGTCTGCATGCGGTGGTAGGAATAGAGCCCGGCCACCAGCACCATGAGCAGGACGAAAAGGATCGGCTTGTGAAAAAAATGGTAGTGGTTACGCATCGGGGCTTCCTCTTTTTTCATTGCTTTCTGAATGTGCCCTGGATGACAACCCTTGCTGTATCGCCGAGCCCGTAGTTCCCCGTGGCAAGAAACCTGTCGGTAGCGCTGAAAACCGGTTCGGTGATCTCCACCGCTTCCTGGTCGTGCATCCCGGGTATCACCGTTACCCTGACTGCCAGGGTATCGCTGACCAGTTTCATCACCCAGAAGTTCTGCTGCACTTCATCACTCAGGAGGCATCCCTTTGGCAAGGTGACCGCTTTCGGGTTCATCTTCCTTACAATGCGTACCCGTGCGACCAGGTTCTCAGGAAGGTGGTGCGACCCGGTAAGCCCGATGATAAACCGCTGGGTCTGGGCGTTGTTGTTCATAGAGGGCAGCAGGGATTTCACCTGGCCATCAATCTTCTCGCCGCCAGGCAGGAGCACCTCGCAGGCGGAACCGGGGTGGATAAAGCCGCACGATTCGTACGGGACCTCCATGACGAATACAAGGCTTGCCGGGAGGGCAATGGCAGCAAGCTGGTCGCCTTCCTGGACATAATCACCCTTTGGATGATCGATGGAAATCACCACCCCGTCAAGAACCGCCCTCACAGGGATCATTCCTGAAAAAGCAAGCTTATTTGCTGAATCCGGGCGAACAGACGCAGACTCTTTGGTGCGGAGCCTGAAAATTTCTTTGTTCCTGGCAACGGTCTCGCCCACATTGACCAGCTGATCCTCGACAAATCCGCCAACAGTCGACCTGACGACCGTCTTCACCTGGAAGACAGAGGTGGCGGTGATGTCAAGGTAATCGGCCATCTCCCCTACCCCGATCGAAGCCACGGTTACGGGCACCTTTGCAATCACTGCCGTTTCAACGGGCTCGCCTCCCTGGCGGTTGCAGGCCGCGGCAATCAATAAAAACAGTGTCAGTCTTTTGTACATGTCGGGTTCAGTCTTTCCAGTAATTAATTTCGTTGAGGATCTGTAAAACCCTGATCCTGTATTGGTTCATATTGGCCTGGATGGCGATATAGTTTTTCATCGCGGTCACGTAGTCGGTAACCGAAATGGAGCCGTGTTCGAGCAGTTGCCGGTCCATCCGCACAATGGAGCCTGCAATATCCAGCTGGCTCTGAAGACGTGGTATGAGTTCGCTGGTCAGCTTCAGCGACTGGTTCAATTGCCGCAACTGTTGCAGGTACTGCAGCCTGAAAAAATCGCGGTAGTTCTGCCGGGTCGTCTCCGTTGTCGTGAGCTTCTCAATATTCAGTTTCCGCTGGTTCCCGTCGTATACCGGCAGGGAAAAAGAGAGACCGAAACTCATCCCCAGGTTTTTGTAAATCACCGCCGGGTCGTTGTTCACCATCCCGGCATCGGTAAACCACCCCATCCTGGGTTTATAACTCCGGTTGGCGAGTATGCGGTCAGTCTCGATGCGCAGGCTGTCGATGACAAAATGCTGGAAGAAAAGGGAGCCATCCGGCGGGGCTGTATTTGCGTGCGCAAGTTCGGGCAGCACCAGTTCGCAGGTCACCGTGTCGCTCAAGCCACACACCAGGTTCAGATCGGCCAGGGCACGCTGGTATTGCGCCTGCTGGTCGTTCAGCTGGAATTCGAGTGTTTCAAGTTCCAGGAGGAACGAAAGATAGTCGCTTTGCCTGTAAATACCGCTCCGGACCATTCCCGCCAGCAGTTTTTCCTCCTCCTTCGCCTGGCTGATCAGTATCCTGCTGATGGAAATGTCGCCCTGGACGGAATAGGCGGCCAGGTACTGCGCAGTGATCGTTTTTTTCAGGTCGCGTTTGGTGATTACCAGGGAGTTCCCTGCAAGCCGGTTCTGGAGGGTAATCTTCGATGACTGTGCCTCCACCGTCTTTTTGTTGAACAGGGGCTGCGAGACGCTGATCACCGACAGGAAATTTCCCCCGTTGGTAATAGACTCGCTGTAGCCGAACCCGTTTATCACAGGTGCATACATCAGGGTTCCGTTGAAATTCACCTGGGGCATCCGGGTGGCCCGGATGATCAGGCTGTCGAGGGTATTCGAATGTACCTGGTTTTCAAGGTCCTTCAGCAGGGGGCTGTTGGCTTCGCCCTGCCGGATATAGTAATCAAGCAAACGGACCTGGGAAAAGCCGCTGATGGCAACTGCAAGAAAAAAGATGGTTAAGAGCCGGATTCTGAGCATCATGAAGTTCACACCTGGGTTATCGAGTCGTTCAATGTTCGGCGTGGGCTAGAGGTCGTCTCCGAATTTATAGCTGATCCCCGCGTTGATGATGGAATTGGTCCCCACCCCGAATTCGCCGAAAAAGCTGAGCGCACGCCCGTACCTGAAGCCCATGAGGGTGAGTTGCCCGGCAGGCAGGATCTGCTGGCCTCTTTTGGAGGTCCCGTCGGGAAATTTCTTGTTATAGGTGTCCATAATTACCCCCATGCCGAACCCCGAATACATGGAGAAGGATGGGCGGTTGAGGTAATGGAACCTGATGTTGACGATCCCCTGCCAAAGGTTGTCATCCAGTTTGTTTTCGTGGGTGGTTGTTGAAGAATTGACATAGTTGTAATTGGTCACGGTTTCGGTGCGTTGTATATAGGTGTAACTCACCTGGAATCCAAGTTCGACGATCTTGTTGAGCGACCTCGAAAATCCAACCATAAATGTTCCCGGTGAATAATCGGCACCGGAACCCTGGTTGTCGAAAAAATAGTAGAGTGTGCCTAGTCCATAGGAGAGATAAAAGTTGTTGTACAGGTCCGATTGATCATGCTTTCCTTGTTTTGGCTTTACATTTTCCGTTTGTCCGAAGGAAATAAAAATTGCCGAAAAAAACAGAACGACCGTGGTTAGAATCAGTTTTTTCATTTTGTCATCTTTTAAAGGTTTGACCTGGCTTAACGGTACAGGCATAAATAGGCCGCATCGGCGGCGATGCGCAACCTGAATTTCTTATCTTTTGGTACGATAAAAGTGTCAAAGGGCTTGTATTCTTTCCAGTCCGTCTCACCGGGCAGTTGCACCACCATGATTCCTGAAATAACCGTCATATATTCCACCGTTGCGGTGCCGAATTCATATTCGCCCGCCGCCATTACCCCCATCGTGGCAGGGCCGCCGGTTGTGTCGAAAGCGATGGATTTCACCTTCCCGTCAAAGTATTCATTTGTTTTGAACATATTCTCCCATTTTGGAATCAAGAATGCAAATATAATCACTGCCGGCCACAGAAACAAGATTATTTGTGAACACGCTCACAATTCATCGGGTTGATGCATTACTGGATTCATTATTTCCGGCATCATTTTTTTGAATGATCCGCGGAATTTTCGTTATTTTGGCTCGTCGGTAGTTTTATTCCCGAATGATCATGAAACACAGGATATCCGCTTCCATCATTGTCTTTTTCGTTTTCCTCGCGTTTGCCGGTCAAGCCCTGCCTGCCTCCGACACGATGCAAGACCAGGCAAAAAACGATTCGGCAGTTCCCAAAAAAAGCAGGAAAGGTGCCGTGGTAGCGCCATTTCGGATTCCAATCTTTAACATTTACACCAAAACGGGGCCCTTTACACCCGAGGAGCGCGCCAATTCGATCGAACGCAAACTCAGGGATATTGCCGACGACCCCTTTTACCACAGCGATTCCATCAGGCTGTTCCGGGGAGAGATCAGCTACGACATCATGTACGGCGAATCGGTGATCACCTCGGTCGACGAGGCGGATGCAAAGGCGGAAGGGACCTCCCGCGAGCTGCTCGCCAGGGTGCGGATGACAAAAATCATTTACGCCGTTCAGAATTTCAGGACCATGACCAGCATGGGGTCCATCCTGAAAAACCTGGCCATATCGGCCGGGATCCTGGTGTTCCTGATCATCATCATTACCCTGATAAACAAAATGTTCCATTTCCTTGCAGGAAAAACCATGCAATGGCAGGAACGGATCTCCAGGACCATCCGCCTCAGGGAGTATGAATTTTTTAACCGCCAGCGACAGGTGTCCATCCTCCATTTCCTGCTGAAGGTTACAAGGTGGGGTTTGATCCTGCTGCTGCTGCTGGCGACCCTGCTCACCATCTTCTTCCTCCTGCCGTGGACCAAGGCGATCACCATCAGCATCCTCGGATATGTCATCAGGCCGCTGAAAAATATCATTGCCAGTTTCTGGAATTACATCCCCAACCTGATCACCATCATGGTAATCCTGGTGATTGCCAGGCTGGTCATCCGGTTTTTTAAATTCCTGAAATCGGAGATCGAAAAGGAGACCCTGAAGATCCCGGGATTTTATTCCGACTGGGCCCTGCCCACCTTCAATATCCTCCGTGTACTGATCATCCTCTTCACCATCGTGGCCATCTGGCCCTTCCTGCCCGGATCGAATTCGCAGGTTTTCCAGGGTGTTTCGGTATTTTTCGGGCTGGTTTTCTCACTGACCTCGGCCAGCGCCCTTTCGAATTTCATGGCGGGCCTCACCCTCACCTATACCCGTGCCTTCAAACTGGGCGACCGCGTCAAAATCGGGGAGGTTACCGGCGACATCATCGAAAAATCGATGCTGGTAACCAAGATCCGGACCATCAAGAACGAGGAGATTACCGTTCCCAACACGAAGATCATGGGGTCGGAGGTGGTCAATTACAGCACCTGCGCACCCGACATGGGGCTGATCATCCATACCACCGTTACCATCGGGTACGATGCCCCCTGGCGCCAGGTCCACCAGTTGCTGATCGGCGCGGCGCTGAAAACCAGACTGCTGCTCAACCAGCCGGCCCCCTTCGTACTGCAGACCAGCCTGAACGATTTTTACATCAGCTACCAGCTGAATGCCTATACACGGTCGCCAAACCAGATGGCAATCATCTATTCCGACCTTCATCAGAACATCCAGGATACCTTCAACGAGGCGGGGGTTGAGATCATGTCGCCGCATTACAATGCGTTACGCGACGGCAACACCATCGCCATCCCGCCCGAGTATCGCGGGGAAGGATATGAGCCTGGCTAGTTTTGTTCGGAGAGAACTTTGTGCGCCTTGCGCCGGCGATGGGTGCGTTTCTTGAAATCATTCGACAGCACACTGATGTTGCCGTCGACTTCGAGTACCGCGAGATCCACCTCGCTGACCTTTGCAACGCCGTGTTCACGGATCGCCTGCAGCACCTCATCTTCCGAAATGCCGGCCATGCGAAGGTGCGAAGGGATCATATGCCCGTGATAGACCAGCATGATCGCGTCGCCCTGCACCAGTTTCCCGAATTTGGGAAATTTCAGCTGCAGTTTTTTCAGTATATAGTTAACAACAAACAGCGACAGTGCCGCGGCAATGCCGCCGAAAAGGGTGTTGTCGCCAAGGACCATGGCGTTCTGGACCGCATTGCTGATGAGCAGGATGAACACGAGGTCGAACACCGAGAGTTGCGACAGTTCCTTTTTCCCGAACAGCCGGATGGCCAGGATGATGAATACATAAACAGCGACTGAACTGAGGACAATGCGCAGGTATGGATTGTGAAGGATCTCCATCATGAATCTTTTATGAAAACAACAATTACATGTTCAGTGCCTGCTTCAGGATCTTATACCCGGAGGTGCTTGCCCGCAGTTTGGCGCCGGTCTTTGTGAGTACCGCATAATTTTCCTTGTCGTAATACTCGATGCGGTCGATGAACTTCGCGTTGACAATAAACGACCGGTGTATGCGGATGAACTGCGAAGGATCGAGATGGGTCTCAAAATATTTCATCGTTTTTTCCTTCAGGTGTTTCGCATCCTTTGTAAAGATCATCACATAATCCCCTTCGGCTTCCAGGTATACGATGTCGTCGACGGGGATCACACTGACCTTGTGGCGCGATTTAACCGCGATGCGTTGCAGGAATTCGGGGTTCTCCTCCAGTGTTTTCACCAGGTTCTGCACGGGTGCAGAAGGTTTTTCAATGCTTCCCGCCTGCACCAGTGCCTTCTGGACCGCCTGGGTGAACCGTTCCTTCGAATAGGGTTTCAGCAGGTAGTCGATGGCGTTCATCTCGAAGGCCTTGATGGCGTATTGGTCATAGGCCGTGCTGAAGATGATCAGCGGGGGCTGGTCGAGCAGTTCAAGGAGTTCAAGGCCGGTGAGTTTCGGCATCTGCACATCGAGGAAAACCAGGTCGGGTTTCAAATCCTGGATTGCACGCAGGCCGCTGAAACCATCGGCAAATTCACCCAGGATCTCAATTTCAGGAAAATCCTTCAGGTAATGTTTCACGACATCCCTGGCAGGCTGTTCGTCGTCAATCAGAATCGCACGAAGAGACATAAGTAATTAATAATTAATAATTAATAATTTCCGGAACATCAAGCTTACCCCTTTTTTTAACCTCTTCACCTTTTCACCCTGTCACCTTGTTACCTGTCACTTTCCAACCTTTTCACCCTGTCACTTGCCAACCTTTTCACCCTGTCACCCTTTCACCCATCCATCTACCTCATCCCCCCGCAGTATTCGGCAAACTCAAATATACGGTAAATCTTGTTCCTTCGGCAACGGTTCTCAGCAATTTATCGTTTTTATAGAGCAGGCGCAGCCGTTCACGGATATTGCTGAGCCCGATGCCCGTTCCCTTGCGGGCGTGGGCGGTTGGATCAAAGTCATTGACAATCCTGATCTCCAGGTATCCCTCCCTGTATTCACAATCCATTTCAATGCTCACCTGCTCGGTGCTTTCATACACCCCGTGCTTGATGGCATTCTCAAACAGGGGTTGCAGCAGCATCACGGGGATCTGGTGCGTGCTGCAGGGACCGTCGAGGTTGAAACCAAACTGGAGTTTGTCGCCAAACCGGACCTTTTCGATCTCCAGGTAACGGCGGATGTTGGCCATCTCCTTTTCGAGCGTGGTGAAGCTGGTGGAGTTGTGCGATACTGAATAGCGCAGGAAATCGGACAATTTGATCACCATGTCGCGGGCCTTGTCCGGATTTGTGATCGTAAGGGAACTGATAGAATTAAGGCTGTTGAAGAGGAAATGGGGGTTTATCTGCGATTTGAGCATGGTGAGTTCCGTCTCCTTCAGCACCTCGCGCAATCTTGATTCAACCTTGACCTTTTCCTGCAGGTTGATGTAATAGATGAACAGGTAATAAACCAGCCCGATGACCGTATAAAAAATAACCCCGCTGATGATCTCATAGGGGATGGAGATCACCAGCAGATCGAGAAAAACCTTGTTGGCGCTGAAAAGTGTGCTGAGAACGGTGTAGGATATCCCGATCCATACCACCAGCGTGAGTGTTAAAAACGAAAGATGGTTCAGCACCACGTTCCATATGTTCTTCTGATCGGGAATGGTGTACCGTACGATGTACCACATGGAGATGCCCGCGCTGCAGAAGAGCGAATTGAACACCAGCGCCCCGGCAACCGCCACTTCAACCGGCTGGAAATAGACGAAATAAAAAAGTGAAAAGTGGACCCCCGCGATGAGGGCCCACAAACCAAAATAAACGGAAACGGATCTTGTGTTCAGGAATACCGGGTGGTGCATACCATGCTTTTATCGATTCAGTAACTTTTGATCTCGCCCCCCCCGAAAATGGTGCTTCCCTTGATGATAAGCATCTTCGAAGAGTCGGGGCTCTCCTTGATGTAGGAGCGCTTGTCGGCAAAGCCTCCCATGATGGAGGTCATCTTCAGCTGTACCTTCCAGTCGGCAGGTACGATGAGGGTTACCCCTCCGAAAATTGTGTTGACTTCAAGTTCGCTTACACCGTCGGCTAGGGTGGCCTGGGTAAGGTCGAGTTCGGAGCCGCCGAAAATGCAGTTGATATGACCCCCGCGGAATACCTGGTGGATCACCCTTTGTTTGGCACCGCTGAAAATATTTTCTTCATGAACGTAGCCGTCGTCGAGCGACTGGCTTGTCCTTGACTGGAAACTGTTGTGCCAGAGGTCGCGCGGGGAGCGGCGCGTCAGGATGAGGACGCCGATAGCAATCAGCATTACCGGCCAGAAGAGGTGGGTAACATTGAAGGTCAACTCGAAAATGCGGGGGATGATGAAGATCCCGCCGATGAGGATCAGGATGGTTCCCGGTGTACGGCTCTCGCTGCTGAAAAAGCTGACGATACCGATTCCGATGAGAAGCATCTGCCAGGAGAATATGATGTGTTGAATGGCATAAGGAAGGAAACCCATGTTGACAAGCAGCAACAGCAAACCGGCAACAATGATGACTGCGCCGAGAATTACCTTTTTTCTTTGCTGACCATCGTAGTTTTTAACTTCGTTCGGTTCCATGGCTATAATGTTTTATAGTTAATTTTCTGATGAAGCAAAAGTATTGCGATTTGTCAGGGTACGAAACACAAAATCGGCAGAACGCGGGAAAATCCCGATAAACGGCTGAATGCATTCAGTTGTTTGCGAATATCGCAAAATTATCATAGAAATCGCAGCGCGGGAGAAAAAAAGACGACGTTTCAGCCGCTGCATGCTGATCAGTACATTTCAAGGTATTCAAATCTGTTTCCAGTGTGTAAAAGAAAATTCTCAAATCCGATGAAGGAGACAACAATGGAGGCTGTATTCAGGCAGGGATGGAAGCTGATCTTTTCGGATTTTTTCAGGTTCTGATCGATGAAAAGGTGCACATGGCGGCCGGTATCGTTTATGAGACCGAACGGGGAAACCGAGCCCGGGGTGAGACCGAGGTAACGTTTCATGCGATCTTCGGAGGCAAAGGATATTTTACCCTGCTTCAGCCGTTGTTCAAGGTCGCGGATCGCCAGATCGTGCGTGTGTTCGATGATCACCAGGTAGTGTTTATTTCCCTTGTGGTTCCTGAAAAACAGGTTCTTGCAGTGAGCAGCCTCGATATCCTTCCAGTATTTCCGTGCCTCATCGATGGTCGGCGCGGGAGGATGGGCATAATAATCGAAGGATATCCCGAGTTGCCGGAGGAGATCATAAAGGGCAGGATCGCCGTTCATCATGACGAATGGGGGGGGGGTTGGGTTCAATGTTCATGATCAAAAGATCTCCTGGGCCTGCAGGTAGAATCCCTGCGAAAACTGGCCAAGTCCGAAATCAATAAGGATGTTGGTACGGTCGTGTTTGCCGACCATGATCCGGAAGCCGAACCCGCACCCGGGTTTGATGTAGCCAAACAGCGGAATATGCTGGTCGCGGTTTGATGCCGTGCACATGTTGACAAACAGCACCCCTCCTACGATCCCCGAGCAGGGCGAGATGGGGAACCTGTATTCAACCTCCCCGTAAACAAAATCTTCCCCGCGCCAGTGTCCCTGGGCATATCCCCTCCCTGAGGAGCTCATCTGGTCGAACCCGTTCGACATGAGGTTGAGGTATGGCAGGTCGCCGCTCACCTGGAAAGAACCGTATGTCCAGAAGGCGAGCAAATGCCTCGGCACCCGTTTCGAAAGCCCGATATAGGTCCTGAATTCGGTCCACAACCGCGACCCGTTGCGGTTGCTGCCCAGGAAGGTGAAGTTTGAAAGATAGTTGACGTTGACATACATGCCTTCGTAGGCATTGATGATGTTGTCGCGCGTGTCGTAGGCGAAGTTGAAGCTGATCCCCGATGTGGTGTAGGTTGTCGGATTGAATTTGTGCAGCAGCGAATAAGCATAATGGGGGGTCATGCTATAGTGGGCCGAATCGAGATTCAGGAGTTCATCGTCAATATCATAAAAATGATCAAGATGATAACCAACCCCGGCGTAGAAATGGGCCGTTATCTCCCGGAAAAGGATGTTGTGCAGCCTGACCCAGTTGAACTTCATCGGGTATCGGCCATTGTTGTCGTAACTGCTTTGATCGGCCGGGTCAAGGGGTATGTTGGGATTGTACTCCTTCGGCCCCGTACCGAGACCGTATGTGGGAAGCCTGAAAATAAACCAGCGCCAGTCGGACTGGATGAACCATTTGTCGCGGTCGAGGAACATGTTGCTCCGTAACATGCAGAGAAGCTGTTTGTTTGTGGTCCAGAGCACCTGGGTGGCCCCGGCAGACAATTTGGTGGCAGGGTTGTGCCCGATGCGCCAGGAGAGGGAGGCGCCGGCGCCGATCTGGAACCGGGTGGCAGGGGAAAAACCGATGAGCGGCAGCACGATGGCCCTGACCTTCTTTGAAGGAATCTCGGGATCGATCACCTTTTTCCTGGACAATACATCGAAAATGTCTTTTTGCCGGCAGGTATCGCCTGATGCAACCGAATCGCAGGCCAATACGGCACCCGAGCCGGGAACTGGAAACAGAAAAGCTGTCACCGCAAAGATAAAAATGAAGGTATTGTGAAAAATAGCCCTATTCATTGGGCGTCAAAAGTAATAAATTAATTGCTTTTCGTTAGCTTTGTAAGCGCAAGTATGACAAAAATAAGATTCTTCAAATACCAGGGAACCGGCAATGATTTCATCATTGTTGACAACCGGCAGTTGCACTGGCGACCCGCAGGCGATGCAGTTTCGCGGCTGTGCGACCGCCGTTTCGGCATCGGGGCTGATGGTTTCATGTTGCTGGGAGAGCAACCCGGGTTTGATTTCACCATGACCTATTATAATTCCGACGGGAACGAAAGCACCATGTGCGGCAACGGCGGGAGATGCATGACCGCCTTTGCCTCTTCCCTTGGGCTGGTCGGAAACAGAGCCTTTTTCAATGCGGTCGACGGGGAGCACCATGCTGAAATCAGGGACGATGGGGCTGGCAGGATTTACCGGGTCAAAATGAAGGATCCCCGGCCTGAAAAGAAGTTTGAGGACGGGTATTTCATCGATACGGGCTCCCCGCATTTCGTGACCTTTGTAAAGGACGCTGCCAAGACGGATGTTGCCGGACTTGGAAGGATGATTCGCAAGGATGACCGGTTTTCGCCCGGGGGGACCAACGTGGATTTTGTTGAGTACCGCGAAAAGGGCCTTTTTGTCAGGACCTACGAACGGGGTGTTGAAAATGAGACGCTCTCCTGCGGAACCGGCGTTACGGCCTCGGCCCTGGTTGCCGCTTCCCTCCACCCCGGCAACCCGGGTTTTTACGAGATCGAAACGCCGGGCGGGTTTTTAAAGGTAAGTTTTGTTCGGAAGGATGACCTGTTTTCGGAGGTTTGGCTTGAGGGACCGGCCGAAAGGGTGTTTGAAGGAGAGATCGACCGGATGTAATCCCTTAAAAAGATAAAATGACAATGGATTTGCTGACCGGCCCGTTTGTGAGACTGCGGGCGCTTGAACCCGCGGATGTGGAACTGCTTTATGAGTGGGAGAATGACACCTCTGTGTGGACCGTCAGCAACACGCTGACCCCGTTTTCAAAGTTCCAGGTGGAGGAGTATATCTTCAGCGCGCAGAATGACATTTATGCGGCAAAACAGTTGCGCCTGATGATCGTCCTGCACCAGGAAGACAATCTTCCCGCAGGATCGATCGACCTGTTTGATTACGACCCGGTTCACCTGCGCGCCGGGGTGGGAATCCTTGTGAGAGAGCAATTCCGTAACAAGGGATATGCCCGTGAAGCATTGCAGATACTGGTAAAGTACGCCTTCACTGTTCTGAGGATGCACCAGCTTTACTGCAACATCATGCCCGGCAACACACCCAGCATCCGGCTTTTTGAGCAGGCCGGGTTCACCCGTTGCGGCACCAAGCGCGACTGGATCAATGAAGGCGGAACGTGGAAAGAGGAATGGATGTACCAATTGATCAACCATGAAAATTAAATTCCCGGCCAACTATAAAAACAGCACCCGTCGGTCGCTTTTTCACGACCGGATGCCGTTCATCCTGGTCGGAGCCACCCTGCTGATCGTGTTCGCAACGATTTTAAGGGTCTATTATGACACCACCCGTCCCATGATCACCCTGGAGGGCCGTCAGAAATGTTATTTTTATGTCCGTACCGGCGCCGGTTTCACGGAGGTGCGCGACTCGCTCGTGAAAAAGGGATACCTGGCAAGTCCGAAGGTCTTTGAATGGCTGGCGCGGAAAAGACATTATCCCGAAAAGGTGAGACCCGGCAGGTATCTCCTTGAAAACGGTATGCGCAACAACGTGGTTGTGAACCTGCTGCGGTCGGGCAGGCAGGAGCCGCTGAGGATCGCGATTCAGAACCTGCGGAATGCCGGCGAACTTGCCGGGTTGCTCGGAAGAAAACTGGAGGTGGATTCGGCGCATCTGATGCGGATGTTCAACGACCGGTCGCTCCTTGAAAAGTTTGGAGCCACACCTGCCACCGTGCTGACCCTGTTTATCCCCAACACCTACGAATTTTTCTGGAATACCTCCGGGGACCAGGTATTCAAGAAAATGGACCAGGCATCGCGGAGGTTCTGGACGCCTGTGCGAAGACACCAGGCAGATTCGCTCGGAATGAACATTGCGGAGGTGGTAACCATGGCCTCTATTGTAGAAAAGGAGAGCAACGACAACCACGAAAAACCAGTCATTGCAGGCGTATACCTAAACCGGCTGAGGCGCGGAATGCCCCTCCAGGCCGACCCGACGGTGATATACGCGTGGAATGACTACAGCATCAGGAGGGTCCTGAAGGTGCACACCCTGATCAAATCGCCATACAATACATATGAACACACGGGGCTGCCCCCGAGCCCCATCTGCCTGCCCTCCATCGCGTCGGTCGACGCAGTGCTGAATGCTGAAAATCATTCCTACCTCTATTTTTGCGCAAAAGAGGACTTTTCGGGATCTCATAATTTTGCCACCACGCTGGATGAACACAGCCGGAACGCCCGGAAGTACCAGAAGGCGCTTGACGCGATGAAAATAAGATGAAAATTTCAAACCCGGTGAGAAATGCAAGGCTGATCGCGGCCGCGATGCTGATATCATGCGCCTGCCAGGGAGCGTTGCAGGCGCAACCGTCAGATACGGCCGCCCAGGCCGCAGGCGGCATCAGCAAGGGCAGGCTGACCGGTGTCCTGGTGGCCCAGGGCACCTTGTATGTCGCCTCCCTTACCGGGTTGTATTTTGCATGGTACCAGAGCTACCCGCAATCGACCTTCCACCTGTTCAACGATAACGGCGAATGGATGCAGGTGGACAAATGCGGTCACGCCACCACGGCCTTTTACATCAGCAGGATCGGCTACTCCAGCTACCGGTGGGCGGGTGTGGGCGAGAAAGCTTCGGCCTGGTACGGCGGGTTGCTCGGCTTTGCCTATATGCTCAACATCGAGATACTGGACGGGTTTTCATCGCAATGGGGATTTTCGCCGGGGGACTTCACGGCCAATACGATCGGGAGCATGCTGTTCGTTTCGCAACAGCTTCTCTGGCATGAGCAGCGGTTCTCCCTGAAGTATTCGTTTCACCAGACACAATACGCCCAATACCGGCCCAACCTGCTGGGCGACAACCTCATCCAGAACATGATCAAGGATTATAACGGCCACTCTTATTGGCTTTCGGGAAACATCTCATCCTTTTTGCCCGAAGGCACCAGGTTTCCCCGCTGGCTGAACGTAGCCGTTGGATATGGCGCGGAAGGCATGACCGGGGCCTTCAGCAACCCCGCGAATGAGAACGGGGAACCCATCCCCTTGTTTCCGAGGTACCGCAAGTTCTTTCTGTCGGTCGATGTTGACCTTACCCGCATCCGCACCAGGTCAAAAGTCCTCAGGCAGATCTTCACCGTGTTAAGCTTTATCAAGATCCCTGCCCCGGCCCTGGAATACAATACCCTCGGACAATTCAGGATGCGCCCTTTCTACTATTGAAAAAATTTGGTACATTTACTTTTTTAATCGAAAATGGAACGACCATCCCATCCACCCGGGTTCCCCGAAACAGGTAATCCCGGAAGCATCGCACCACCTCAAAACCTGCCGAACGCCAACATGGTTCTCATTCTGGGCATCCTGTCGGTCTGCTGTTCGTGGTGGCATTTTGTCTCCCTGGCCGGGATCATCCTGGGCATCTGCGCCCTGGTCCTGGCAATAAAGGTGACCCGGTCTTACCGCAGAAACCCGGCGGTGTATAACCTAAACTCGCTTAACAATGTAAAAACGGGCCGGCTTTGCGCCATGCTCGGGCTGGCCATTTCAACCATTGTTTTTGTCTCGGTCGTATTGTCGGCAACAGGTGTTTTATCCAAATTGCCCTACTGGGGCATGATCCACTGATATGAAAATATTACCCGCGCCCCTCATCCGGCAGGCGGATGCTTATACCATTGAACATGAACCCATCGCCGGCATCGACCTGATGGAACGTGCCGCCACGGCGTGCGCCGGTTGGCTCTGTACTTCCATCACACCGGGGCGGAAGGTCATGATCTTCTGCGGCACAGGAAACAACGGGGGCGATGGCCTGGCGATCGCCCGGCTGTTGTTCCTCAGGGGATACGAGGTGGAGGCCCATGTCATGAAGCCCGCGGGCAAACTGTCGGAGGATTTCAGGAACAACTTTGAAAGATTATTTGAATGCAGGAATAGTGGAATGCAGGAATGCAGGAATGCAGATAATACAGGGAATTCAATGGTGAGGGGGTGGATCAGGGTGGGGGAAATTGCGGGGGTGGAGGATTTTCCGGTCATTTCTTTGCAGGATGTGGTGATTGATGCGTTGTTCGGGAGCGGGCTGACGAGGCCGCCGGAGGGTCTTGCCGCTGATATCATCGCCCATGTCAATGCGTCGGGAGCCATGGTCGTGGCGATTGACCTGCCTTCAGGTTTATTTTGTGATGAGCACACCCCGGATGTGAAGAAAAGTGCCGTGATCCGGGCGAATTACACCCTCACCTTCACCCCTCCGAAGATCGCCCTTTTCTTCCCTGAAAACGGCAAATTTACCGGTGAATGGGTATTGCTCGATATCGGCCTTATGCAGGAATTTATCGACAATACCGCAGTCCGCAACTTCATGGTGGAGATGAACGATGCAAGGGTCATGCTTAAAAAGCGGAACAAATTTTCGCACAAGGGTACTTTCGGGCATGCCTTGCTGATCTGCGGCTCAACCGGCAAAATGGGGGCTGCCGTGCTTGCAGCGAGGGGCTGCCTGCGCGCGGGCCCCGGGCTGGTCACCGTCAGCGTTCCGCGTTCGGGGGCAACGATCCTGCAGACTGCCGTTCCCGAAGCGATGCTTGTTACCGGAGAAGATCAGGACCTGTTCACAGCCGTTCCCGCACTTGGCAAATACAGTTCCATCGCCATTGGCCCCGGTATCGGAACGGCTCCCGAAACGGCTTCAGCCCTTAAAATCCTGATCCAGGAAACCGGCATCCCCCTAATCCTCGATGCGGATGCCATCAACCTGATCGCCGAAAACAAAACATGGCTCGGTTTTTTGCCGCCCGGTTCGGTCTTCACGCCGCATCCCCTTGAATTCGAGCGGCTGGCCGGGAAAAGCAGCGACGACTTCGAACGGAACCGCATGCAGCGGGAATTTTCATATAAATTCCAGTGCTATGTCGTGCTGAAAGGAGCGCACACCGCGATCACGACCCCTGACGGGCGTTGTTTTTTCAATACCACTGGAAACCCGGGGATGGCTACCGGCGGAAGCGGCGATGTGCTTACCGGGATCATCGCGGGGCTGAGGGCACAGGGCTATTCCTCCCTTGAAAGCTGTCTGCTCGGCGTTTACCTTCACGGGCTGGCCGGCGACTGCGCCTCCACAGAACTTGGTTTCGAGGCGATGATCGCCGACGATATTGTGGACAATCTTGGAAAATCATTTTTACAACTCTATGGAAAACTTTGAGAAGGATCTGATTGCCGGCATGGTCATCGCGCCCTACCTCCAGAAGGCCACCGCCCTGCGAGGCGTGAAACGGTATGTCGGCGGGAACCAGTTCCGCCATGCCTTTGCCACCCTGGCCATCCTCATCGATTATCATTATGTTGATCATGTCCTCCTGAAGGCCTCGGTGATCCATGACCTTATCGAGGATGTGAAAAATACCACATACGAAGAAATCAGCAGGATAGACCATGACGGGCCTAAAGTACTGGAACTGGTGCTGGAGGTATCCCGCCGCAAACCTGAAACGAAAGAGGAATTCCTGAAGCGGATCCTGCTGGAAGGATCGCTTATGGCGAAGGTGCTGAAATGCGCCGACCGGATCAGCAACCTGACCGACCTGCATCCCGACATTTTTGAAAAGGAGTACATTAAAAATACCATCGCCGATACCCGGAAATGGATACTGCCAATGGCAGAACAGGTAAACAAGGACATGCTTTTCGAGCTACAGGACCTGATACGCCGCCGGGAAAAAAACCTCAGGTTTTCGGCCATGATCTGGCCGATGAAGCGGATCGACTGATTTTACAGCACCGGGGCCTCTTCGAGAATGTCGGCTTCGACGCGGAGGTTTTCGATGATAAAATTCTGCCGCTCCAGCGTATTTTTTCCCATATAGAAAGTGAGCACCTCGGGGACTGCCGATTCGCGGGTCAAAATCACCGGGTCGAGCCGTATATCCTTGGCAATAAAATACTTGAACTCATCCGGTGAAATTTCACCCAGCCCCTTGAACCGGGTGATCTCGGCATTCGCCCCCAGTTTGTCGAGCGCATCCTGTTTTTCCTGGGGCGAATAGCAGTAGAAGGTTTTCTGCTTGTTGCGTACCCTGAATAAAGGAGTCTGCAGGATGTATAGGTGCCCGTTCCTGACCAGGTCGGGATAAAACTGCAGGAAGAAGGTTAGCAGGAGCAGCCTGATGTGCATGCCGTCGACATCGGCATCGGTAGCGACCACCACGTAATTATAGCGCAGGTATTCGAGTCCCTCCTCCAGGTTCAGGGCAGCCTGCAGCAGGTTGAACTCTTCGTTTTCATAAACGACCCGTTTGCTGAGGCCGAAGCAGTTCAGGGGTTTGCCCTTGAGGCTGAAAACCGCCTGTGTGTTCACATCCCTTGCCTTTGTGATCGACCCGCTGGCTGAATCGCCCTCGGTTATGAAGATGGTCGATTCATAGCGGCGGTCGTCGTTGTTATTGTTATAATGGATCCGGCAATCGCGCAGTTTCTTGTTGTGCAGGCTTACCTTCTTGACGCTCTCCTTCGCGATCTTTTTGATGTTTGCCCATTCACGGCGCTCCTTCTCGCTTTGCAGGATCTTGCGCAGCAGGGCTTCGGCGGTTTCGGGGTTCATGTGCAGGTAATCGTCGAGATGCTTCTTGACGATGTCCATGATATAGTTCCTGATGGTGATCCCGTCGGGTTCGAGGTGTACCGAGCCAAGCTTGGTTTTGGTCTGCGATTCAAACACCGGGTCCTGCACCTTGATGCTCAGCGCCGCGATGAGCGATGCCTTGATATCGTTGGTATCGAAATCCTTTTTGTAAAAATCGCGGATCGTCTTGACGAGCGCTTCGCGGAAGGCGGCCTGGTGTGTTCCGCCTTGCGTGGTGTGCTGGCCGTTGACGAAGGTATAATATTCCTCCCCGTAAACCTCGCAATGCGTAAAGGCACATTCGAATTCACCGTCGCGAAGGTGGATAATCGGGTAAAGAACAGGGGTATCGATGTAACTGTTGAGCAGGTCGAGCAGGCCGTTCTGGGCAACAAACCGCTCCCCGTTGAATATGATGGTCAGCCCGTTGTTGAGAAACACGTAGTTCCACAACATCTTCTGCACATATTCGGGAATGTAATGGTACTTGCCGAAGATATCCTCATCGGGCACGAAGGTGATGATGGTCCCGGAGCGAAGTTCGGCAGGCTTTTCCGGGTCATCCAGGACCACATCGCCGCGGTGAAACTCGACAATGCGGGTTCGCCCTTCGCGGATGGACTGAACTTTAAAGTAGGACGAAAGGGCATTGACCGCCTTTGAACCGACCCCGTTCAGCCCCACCGCCTTCTTGAAAACCTTTGAATCGTATTTGGCACCGGTATTGATCTTTGAAACGCATTCCACCACCTTTCCGAGTGGTATCCCGCGGCCATAGTCACGCACGCAGACCGTCTGCTCCTTGATGGTGACTTCGATGGTCTTGCCGTAACGCATGACGAATTCATCAATGGAGTTGTCAAGAATTTCCTTGATGAGCACATAGATGCCATCGTCTGGAGAGGATCCGTCGCCAAGCTTACCAATGTACATCCCCGGGCGCAGACGGATGTGTTCGCTCCACTCAAGCGACCGTATGCTGTCTTCGGTATAGGTTTCCTCGTTGCTCATTCCGTCAGAACTGTATCAGGCGGCAAAGATAAAGGAAAGGCTTGTCAACACTGAACAAATCTCACTAAATTTACAATTAAGTTATTCACAACCCGTGGAAAATTCCGTTCTTTGCATTTCAGAACAAAACAAACCCACAAAATCGTATGGCCCTGGTATTAAAAGAATTGACAGACAAGATCGGGTGGATCACCCTGAATCATGATGCAAAGCGCAATGCCCTGAGCATTAACCTGCTGACCGAACTGCTTGCAGCGCTGAAATACATGAAGGATGAAAAGGCAAGGGTGGTCATCATCAGGGCCAACAAAGGAATGAAGGTATGGTCGTCGGGCTTTTTTATCGATGAGTTACCGCGCGACGGCAGCGATCCGCTGGCCTATGACAACCCTCTTCAAAAGGTTATCCGGGCCATCCAGGGGTTGCCCGTACCGGTCATCGCGATGGCCGAGGGAAGTATTTGGGGAGGAGCCTGCAACATCGCCTTCGTGTGCGACATGGTGATCGGCACGCGCGACACCTGCCTGGCCATCACCCCGGCCAAGATCGGGGTCCCCTACAACACCTCCGGGATCCTCCAGTTCCTTGACATCATCGGCTCGCACATCGTCAAGGAGATGTTCTTCACTGCCGAGCCGATCACCGCCGACAAAGCCCTGGCACTCGGCATCATCAACCACCTGGTCGATCCGGGCGATCTTGAAAATTTCACGACACGGCTTGCCCACAAAATCATTGCCAACTCACCCCTGAGCATCCAGGTGATCAAGGAGCAGCTGAACATCCTCGGAAACGCGCTTCCGATGACGCCGCAGACCTTCGAGCACATCGACATGCTGCGCCGCATTGCCGGCACCAGCGATGATTACCTCGAGGGGATCAAGGCGTTTTATGAGAAGAGGAAGCCGGTGTTTATGGGGGAATGACGAGTGACGAGTGACGAGTGACGAGTGACGAATTAGGGGTTGCGGGTGAGGATTTTGCGGATTTCGGAGGAGAACAGGGTTATTTCAGCACGGGTCAGCAGGAAATCGCGGGGGGTCAGTTTTGTCATCCGTAAAAAGATGATGAACTGGTAAAGCGTAAGGAACGAATAGGAGCAGGTTGCGGCAATGCCGGCGCCCATGATGCCATAGCGGGGAACCAGGACAAGTCCGAGCCCGACCGTAAAGATGAGCCCGATTGCGGAACTGATGGTATTGTGAAAGGGTTTGTTGATGGCTGAAAAGAAGCCGCTGAAAATCATCGAAACGCTCAGGGCCACGATCCCGAGTGACAGTGAAGCGATCACCATCCTGACATCACCGAATTTCGCAGAGAATACCATCACAAAGACAAATTTCGGGATAGCGAGCAGGATTGCCATGGCAGCCAGGGTGACCACCCAGGCAATTTTTGCGAAGGTGAGGGTAAGCCTTGCCGAGTAATTAAAATCCATGGCATTGGAGAGCCGCGAATACTGGACAGTTCCAAGACTCCTGCTGATCAGCCAAAGTCCTTCGGCCAGCTGCATCCCGATGGTGAGCACACCCACGGCCCCGCGGCCCCTGAAATAATCGACAAACCGGAGACTAAGCCGGTAATTCAGGGTCTGGAAAAAATTGGCCACCTGCACATAAGTCCCGAAACGAAGAATCTCCGTCACCAGCTCCTTCATTCCCGTGAGCGGCACCTTTTTGAACGAAGGGAACAGCATCACCAGGCTGATAACCAGCGCGACGGCGTAGGAGATGAAAATAGCCCAGTAAAAGGCCATCACTTCATGCAAACGAATCCCGAAGAGATAAACGAGCAGGATGATGAAAAGGAGGACCGACTGCACCAGGCTGACCATGTTGAATGAACTGACCTTTTCAAGCCCGAGCAGCAGCATGTAATTGACAGAGGCAAATGACATGATGAATGCCAGGAAAAGCACCGGGATGAAGTAGCCCGCAGGAATGACCTCGAGGATCGGGAAGAGGGTACCCAGGAGGAGCATGGCAAAACTGCCCAGCAAGGTTATTACAAGCGTCCATGCATAAGCCGGGACAAAGAGTTTGTAGATGCCCACCCTCGGGGTCATGTAAATCAGCGCCCCGCCCGCCACAAAGTTGGTGAAAAGCTGAATGATGGCCACCGAAAAGATGATCAGGCTGATGGTTCCCACCTTTTCGGGCCCCAGTACATTGGCATTCAGGGTCCAGGTGAGAAAGGCCAGGATGGCCACCAGCGCCTTGGTGCCGAGGGTTCCCATGACCTTTTTAAACATGGCGACCTCCTCCGGTTATGATCGACATTATCTGATGCATCATGGAGCGGGGGTTGAACATGTACCGTTTCCCGTCGATGAGGGTAAATTCTCCAACCGGCGAAAGCGTATGCAGCCCCCTGCCGTATCTGGATCCGGCAACCGGCGCAACGGCATTTACCCGCTCCTCCGCGAATTCATCCACGGTAAGCTTCAGCACCCGGTTGACGACAACCTGCCCGCCGTAGGTTACGGAACAATCCTGTGAAGGGCGGTAAAGCTGCCCGTTGTGTACAAATGGCGAACCGGCCGGTCGCGCCGAACGCACATCGGTTTTCACCGGGTTGGCCGCGTGCGGCATATATTCCCCGGCAAGGGCGGATGAATGGTAAATGAACAGGTGGCTGTTTGAATATTTCCTGGAGGTGAAGAAAAGCCACCAAAGACCGTCGTGAAAGAACAGTGTCGGGTCGACCGCCTCCACGCCCGCAAGGAGAATCTTTTCGCGGGTGAACTGTCCGGAAGCCGGATCGCGCCGGTAAAGTGCAACGCAGCCCGACCGGTACGATTCGGGCACGCAGTAAACATTCCCGCCAGATTCAACAATGAAGGGATATGAAAGATGGTTTTCGTTTGAAAGCACACCGGAGGTTCCCTTCCACGCCGGTTCGATTAACGCCGGGGAGATGGCCGCGGGCAGAACGAAGTCGCTGATCACCGCCTTTTGCGTCTGGTATGAAAATTCTTCCACCAGGACATGAAGGCCGCCATCCGCGATGAACCCCGAAGGATCGGCGTAATATTTGCCGTGCCCGGGCTGCGGAAGCCAGGCCACCTGCCGGTCCTCGATCAATCCAGGTCCCAGGGCCACCTCGTGAAGCGGCCGGCGGACCAGTCCCGAATTCCAGTCCTCGCAAAGGAAAAGTTTTGTAAAATGAAACCTCATCCTGTTGCGCAGAAGTTTCAGCAGAAATATACACATTTGCAGGTTTCCCGGAACCTTGTAAACGGTTGCTTTTGTAAGGCTTTCGGGATAAACGGCCTGCGGATTCCGCGCGAGCTCACCAGCTGCCTGTGCAGGCCATGAAGCGGAAACGGTAAGGAGCTGTTCGAGGTTTTCACGGTAGGAATGCATGGAGGTTTTCAGGTATCCCTTTTTCAGGATGATCCCGCCGTCGAGCCGGTTGGTAAGCCGCTGCATGATCGCCCCGCTTACCGGGTCGCCGCTGAATATTTCCCAGAAACCGGCCGGCCCCCCACGGTACCCGAGCTCGTCATCGTGGTGGAAGGACCATACCCCGTATCGTGCGGCATCCAGGATGTCGCCGCGGATGATGCCGAACCCGAACCGGAGGATAAAATCGGGCTTGTAACTTTCGATCGTCGTTACATCTTCACCGGAGAAGTATTCAGAAAAACCCCTCCTGGTAACCTTGCAACTTAACTTAGCCACACCCGCCAGCTCCTTTTCAAGGCTGGTCATTTGACGGGCAGCGGGGTTAAAAAAACGGTTTTCAAGAAATGTGAACAGGAATACGGACCATTTTCGGCGCAAGAAACCCGAGATACGCGAGGTTTTAACATCGCTGCGCGCATCGGTGATCAGCAAAACCAGGCTGTGCCCGGTATCCCTGAGCTCTTTCAATGCATCTGCCTGCCATCGCTGCAAGGCGGCGCGGTTGCACATGACCCCAAAACGAAGAGCAGACGAATGTTCAATCATGGGTTTGGTCGTTGTTCAGCTTCTCGTTTACAGCACCTCCCGGTATATTGCCAGGATTTCATTCCCAACCGTTTCCCTGCTGTATTTTTCCAGGACCCCGGATGAGATCACGCGATGATCATAACTCCTGCAGCGGCCGGCCATCCGGTCAAGTGCAGCGGTCATGGCCGCTTCATCTCCCGGCGGTACCAGCATGCCGTTCATTTCGCCGATCAGGCCCGGGGCGACACCAACCGCGGTGGCTACGACGGGGATCCCGCAGGCAAGGCTTTCGATCACTACGGTACCAAAAGTTTCGTAACGGCTCGACAGTACGGAAAAATCGGCCGAGGCCAGGATGTCTCCAATTTCATATTCGGTTTTTATCCCCTCGAAAAAAACGAATGAATCGAGGATTCCCAGCGTGCCGGCATAGGATCTCATTGCTTCAAAATCGGGACCCTCCCCCACCAACAGGCACCTGAAGTCCTGCCTGCTGGCAGACAATTCTTTTATAGAACGCAGAAATCCTGAAATATTTTTCGACCGGTCCTCGAAACAGGAGATGTGGACCATGGTAACCACGGAATTCTCTTCAGGTGTCAGTTTCGGACGGAAGATATCGCCCGGCACCACGTTGGGCACCACCCGGAACCGGGGATTGCTGATCCCGCAACGGATCATTGCATCGCGCAGCGGTTCGGAAACGGCGATCAGCGCCGAAGTTCTTTTTACAACGCAACGGGTCAGCCATTTTCTCAGCCAGCCGGAATAGGTGTTGTTTTCGGGAAAATAACGCGACCAGTGTTCCGATACCACCAGCGGGATGTGCTGACGGCGGCTCACCCGCAGCCCCATCCACGCTATGCGTGTTAGGATGTGGGCGTGCACGAGATCGGGTGAAAACTGGCGGATGCTGTGTATGGCCTTGCGTGTGGCCCGGTAATATTTCCAGAAGTTGACCAGTTTGCCGGCAAGTCCCGGTTTCCGGTCATCGGCCCTGTAATATACCCGTAAAACGCGCACCTCATTTTCTTCGCTGAATTCAGCTTCGTAGGCGTTGGGGCAATCCGCTTCGGCCCTCACATAAACAACGGCCACATCGCACCAGGGCGTGAGCGCCTCGGCCTGCCGCCGGATGAACAGGCCCGGCATCGGGTCATCCCGGTCGGGATACCACTTTGGTAAAAAAAGCACACGCATCTTTCTCTCCACGGTTGATCAGTTTTTTGCATCCCTCCCATGCTTATCATGACAAATCGTTCCTGACTGGACTGCCGGAAGGGGTTCGGGTTATATTTTTCAAAGATAATATGCAATCGCATTCCGGGCACAAAGCAACCGGTCGGGGCCGGAACCGCGAATGACGGCAAAGGGAAACTTCCTCGTTGTCAGCTCCTCCAGGTAGATGTCAAATAAAAACTGGCGCTGGCCGGGGTGTTCACGCAGGGGGTCGTATTCCCAGGGCAGGTCGATGTCGCACAGGAGGTGAAGATCGTACCGGTGACTGTTTACCGCATGTTCGATCCAGGGGTCGCACCGGCTATATTTCACATCGCTCCATATTTTCGTCACCAGCATGTCGGTATCGCAGAACAGGTACCTATTTGCATAGCTTTTCATGATCCGTTCCTGGTTCAGCTGCCCCCGGGCGATGTCGGCAATGTCGTGCTCCTCGTATGGGCGGCCCAGTTTTTCAAGGAATTCACGTGCATATTCGGGAACCCAGGCCGTTTTGAAAGATGCTGCCAGTTGTTCGGCCAGCACTGATTTTCCTGTTGATTCAGGACCGGTGATCGCAACTTTCAGGATCATGCGGCCAGTTTTGTCCTCCATTCCCTGAACCCGAGAACGGCGATGATGGTGAATACGAGGTACTGGAAACTGCTGAAATAAAGTCCTTCCCACGCGCACAGCCCGATCATCACCGTATCGGCTGAAATCCACAGGATCCAGTTCTCGATCTTTTTCCGCGAGAGAAGCCACTGAGCGACAATATAAACGGCAGTGGTCGCCGCATCCCACGACGGAATCGTGCTTGCAGTGTATTTAACCAGCACGATCCTGATGATGATGAAAAATACAACAACGGCAATACTATTGATTAAGAGCTCCGTCCGCGAACATTTTGAAATCCGGATCCTGTTGTCGTCCTGGTCTTTCCTTGTCCAGTTGTACCATCCGTAAACGCTCATCAGGAAGAAAAATCCGTTGATGGCCGCATTGGCATAGAGCCGGGCCACAAAGAAAATATAAACGTAAATCAGGACATTGACGATCCCCACCGGAAAGGCGACCACACTCTCCTTTTTCATGCACCATACACAGAACAACCCGAAGGCGACGGCGACAAGTTCAAGAACGCTGGTCTGAAAGGGCCCGATCTGAAAACACGCAGTTAAATCCATGGGTGCAAAGGTAGTATTTATAGGATAAAGCGTTCACATAATGATGGCAACCTTTGTGGATTGGTATCGTAAAACAGATTACATTTGCAGCCGAATTCAGGAATTCACCCCATGTTCCACATTGTCCATTATCAGCTTCCATTTATCGTAACGCTGCTGATATTGCTGCTGACTGCCAAACTGCTGGGGGAACTGGCCGAACGGTTCCGTCAGCCCTCCATGATCGGCGAAGTGATCGCCGGGGTGATCCTGGGTCCCTCCCTCCTGAATATCATACCAGGCCCCGGCGAAGTAAAGGTGATCGCTGAACTGGGGGTGTTCATGCTGATCGTCCTGGCCGGGATGGAGATCGAGGTGGAAGAGATCAGGAATTCCATCCGGGGAAAAAACATATGGATCGCACTGCTCGGGTTCCTTGTACCCATGGCGAGCGGGATCACCATCGGCCTGTTTTACCATTTCACCAACACCTTCACGATTTTCCTGGGGCTGTGCATCGCCATCACCGCCCTCCCGGTAAGCATCCGGATCCTGATGGACCTGGGGAAGCTGAATACCGATGTCGGGCAGCGGATCATATCGGCGGCCATCTTCAACGACATCGTCGCCCTCCTGATCCTGGGCGTCATCCTTGACTTCAACGACGAAACAAAAAACATCCGTGACCTTACGATCTCGGTCATCATCACCATCGTAAAACTGGGTGTGTTCACCGCGGTGCTGATATTCGCCTATCACTTTTTCAAACTTGCCAAACGCAAAGTGAATGTCTTCAACCCCCGTGTCAACAGATTTTTCCGTTATTTGCGCGGCAAGGAATCGCTTTTCGCCTTCGTGATCCTTTTTGTGCTGATCTTCTCCAGCATTGCCGAACTGCTGGGGCTCCATTTCGTGGTAGGGGCCTTTTTCGGCGCCATCCTGATTCCACGGAGCATGTTCGCCAACCGTGATTTTGAAAGGGTACAGCGAAGCATTTCGGGGATCACCATGGGCTTCCTGGCCCCGATTTTTTTCGCCACCATGGGGATCTCTTTCAATTTCCAGTCGATGACCGACTGGGGCCTGCTCTCCGTGGTCCTGGCAGCCTCCTTTTTCAGCAAGATTTTCGGCGGGTACCTGGGCGGACGGCTTGCCGGGTTCGACCGGAACAAATCGGTCACCCTGGGGCTCGGGCTGAACGCCCGCGGCATCATGGAGCTGGTTATCGCCAACATTGCCCTGGCCAAGGGGTTTATCGACGTATCTGTTTTTTCGATCCTGGTGCTGATGGCCCTGCTCACCACCATCATCACGCCGTTTCTGCTGAATGAAGGCTTTATGCTGATCGACATGAACAAGGGGCCGGGTCGCAATACTTATACATAATTTTTAACAATGACTTGCCGGTCGGGATTTTCTTGTTAATTTTCCGCACTGATCCATGCAACCCCCATTCGCTATAAACTAACGTTTGCATCATGTTTGGTCTCGACACCTCCTATACCATATTGCTGCTGATCTGTTTGCTTGCCGCCGCGGCCTTTGAGTTCATCAACGGTTTCCATGATACGGCAAATGCAGTAGCCACGGTCATCTACACGCACTCATTGAAACCAACCACGGCGGTGATCTGGTCGGGGTTCTGGAATTTCATCGGAGTGAATGTCGGGGGAATCGCCGTTGCCATGGGGATTGTAAACCTGCTCCCCACAGAGGTCCTGATCGACCAGAATCTTATGCATAATATTTCAATGATAGCTTCGCTCATCGCCACGGCCATCATCTGGAACCTGGCCACCTGGTACATCGGCATCCCCTGCAGCAGTTCTCATACATTGTATGGATCTATATTCGGTGTGGGGCTAGCCTTCATGCTTTTACCCGGCAGTCATTCGGTCGCCCTCAACTGGCAAAAGGTTTTTGATGTCGGGTTGTCGTTGCTCATATCCCCGGTATTCGGATTCGGGCTGGCATTGCTGCTCATGTTCATTCTTCGGAAAACAGTAAAGAACAAAATGATATTCAAGGAGCCGCCTGCCAAAAAAGCTCCCCCGATGTGGATCCGCAGCATCCTGATCCTCACGTGCACCAGCGTTTCCTATGCCCACGGGTCAAACGACGGGCAAAAGGGTGTCGGCTTGATCATGCTGATACTGATTGGCTTCGCACCTTCCTTTTTTGCGATTGACCGCAGTAAGAAAGCGGAAGACCTCCTTTCGGAGACGAAGAAAATAGAATGGACCATTAAAAAGATGGACACCAATTTCCTGAATGCTGAAAACCGGAAAAACCACCAGATTGTACTGCATGACCTGCAAATGATCAAAACGGAGATAAACGGTGTTGCTTCATTTGACAAACTTGACAAGTCTGTCAATTTCAAAATCAGGAAAGCCATCCTGTCCGTGTCGAAAAAATCAGAAAGTATCGTAAAGAACCTTGCTGAAACACGAAAAACCAGCGTCAACCCTGCTGTTCTTGCCGTGTTGTCCTCGAACCTTAAAAAATTCAGGTCGAATACCGAATATTCCCCCAGGTGGGTGATTCTCCTGGTATCCGTTTCCCTTGGCTTTGGAACCATGATCGGGTGGAAGCGGATTGTAGTCACCATCGGCGAGAAGATCGGCAAAACCCACCTGACCTACGCCCAGGGAGCCGTTGCTGAGATTATCGCTGCAAGTACAATCGGGGTGTCCTCCCAGTTTGGCCTGCCAGTAAGTACCACGCATGTTTTATCGTCAGGCATCGCTGGTACCATGGTTGCCGGCAGCGGAAAACAAAACCTGAGGATGGGCACGGTGAAAAACATCCTGATGGCCTGGCTGATCACAATACCCGTTACCATCCTGCTGTCGGGCCTCCTCTTTTTCATCCTCCGTATGATCTTTAAATAGCAATTTATGATTGAATTCCTGAAGAACTTCATCGATATCATCCTGCACATCGATATTCACCTCTTTAACTGGGTCAGTGAGTATCATACCTGGACCTACCTGATCCTGTTCGCGATCATCTTCATGGAAACGGGATTGGTGGTGACCCCTTTCCTGCCGGGCGATTCGCTCCTGTTTGCAGCCGGGATGGTGGCCGCCGGCAACATGCCCGCCGCCACAGCTGCCGCCACCACCGGGCACCCGCTGAGCATCGTGATCCTGATCCTGCTGCTCATCTGTGCAGCCTTCGGGGGTGACAATACCAACTATGCCGTCGGCAGGCTCCTGGGGAAAACGGTCTATGAGAAAAACTACCGGCTCATCCGGCGCGATTACCTGGACAGAACCCATGCTTTCTATGAAAAACACGGCGGGAAAACCCTGATCATCGCCCGTTTCATGCCCATCATCCGCACCTTCGCGCCCTTTGTTGCCGGCGTCGGCACCATGCGCTACCTGAGGTTCATCTCCTTCAGCATCATCGGCAACGTGTTATGGGTCGTCTCCTTCAGCCTGGCAGGCTATTTTTTCGGGAACATCCCTTTTGTGAAACACAATTTCACCCTTGTCATCCTCGGCATCATCTTCATTTCGCTGATGCCCATGATCATTGCCGTGATCAAAAACCTTCTTTCAAAAAAGAGTGCGGGCTGACGCCCATCCCGGGCATCCGTCACCATGACCGCCTCACAAGACCGGTGGAGGAAGATCCAACAGAATTATCTTAAAAAAGAATTACCTTTGCACGCTGTAAATTAAACAGGTACATCCTATCAACACATGAGCAGTCCCCGTCAGAAATCACATGCACAGGCAATATCGGCTGCTGGTTTGCTGATCACCCTCGGTATCATTTATGGAGATATCGGGACGTCGCCGCTCTATGTCATGAAGGCCATTGTCGGGGGTGCCAGTTCCATAACCGCGCCCTTTATCATGGGAGGATTGTCCTGCATTTTCTGGACCCTGACCCTGCAAACGACCGTCAAATACATCATCATCACCCTGCGTGCCGACAACAACGGGGAGGGAGGCATCTTCTCCCTGTTCGCCCTGATCAGGAAGCGGGCCAAGTGGGCGTACCTTTTTGCCATCATCGGAGGCAGCACACTGCTGGCCGACGGTGTGATCACCCCGTCCATCACGATTGTTTCGGCGGTTGAGGGACTTTTAAACGTGAACCCGCGGATCCCGGTGATCCCCATCGTGATCCTGATCATCACCGGCCTGTTCTTCGTCCAGAAATTCGGAACCAAAGCAGTGGGCGAATCGTTCGGTCCCATCATGTTCATCTGGTTCGCCATGCTTGGCGTGCTCGGGTTTTCCCAGATCGTCAAAAGTCCCATGATCCTCAAAGCGATCGACCCTCATTATGCCTACGTTTTCCTTACGAAATACCCGCAGGGGTTCCTGCTCCTTGGGGCGGTCTTTCTTTGCACCACGGGGGCGGAGGCGCTTTACTCTGATCTGGGGCACTGCGGGCTGAAAAACATCCGCATCACCTGGGTTTATGTTAAAATTACACTGCTGCTCAACTATTTCGGACAGGGTTCATGGATCCTGCTGAATTCCGACAACGTCACCGAATGGACCAACCCCTTTTTTGCCATCATGCCCCACTGGTTCCTCATCATCGGGATCATGATATCGACCGCTGCCGCCATCATTGCCAGCCAGGCCCTCATCAGCGGGTCCTTTACGCTGATCAGCGAGGCCATCCAGCTTAATTTCTGGCCAAAGATCAAGATCAACTATCCCACCAACATCAAGGGACAGATGTACATCTCAAGCATCAACTGGATGCTCTATTTTTCCTGCCTGTTCGTGGTGCTCTGGTTCCAGCGCTCCTCCAACATGGAGGCCGCCTATGGCCTGTCGATCACGATCACCATGCTGATGACCACCTGCCTGCTCGGCATCTACCTGTTTTACAGAAAGGTGCCCGTTTACGTCATCATTGTCTTCCTGTTTGTGTACCTGTCGATCGAGGGCTCCTTCCTGGTCGCCAACCTGAACAAATTCCTGCACGGAGGATGGTTCACGATCATGCTGGGCGGTTTCCTGCTGATGATCATGTACGTGTGGTTCAGCGGACGGAAGATCAAGAACAGCTTTATTGAATTTTTAAAGATTGAAAACTATGCGGATGTGATCAGTGAACTGAGCCATGATCAGACCGTTCCAAAATATGCCACCAACCTGGTTTTCCTGACCAAGGCCAACAAAGTGACCGATGTTGAATCAAAGATCATCTACTCTATTCTCAACAAGCACCCCAAGCGCGCCGACCTTTACTGGATGCTGCATGTGGATATCCTCGACGAGCCCCATGTGCTCGAATACAAGATCACCCACATCATCCCGGGGATCATGATCAAGGTTGATTTCAAGATCGGTTTCAAGGTACAGCCGCGGGTGAACCTCTTTTTCAGGCAGGTGCTCGAGGAGATGAGCCACAACCAGGAGATCGACCTGCTGAGCCGGTATTCCTCGCTGCGGAAATATCATGTATCGGCCGACTTCCGGTTCGTGGTCATCGACCGCATTCAAAACTATGATTTTGATTTCCCGCCGAAGGAACAGTTCATCATGGATCTCTATTCCATATTCAAGAGATTCGGTATCAGCGAGGTAAGAGCGTTGGGGCTGGATACGAGCAATGTTACGGTTGAGACCGTTCCTCTTTATGTCGACAAGGAGATTCCCATCCTGCTGTCGCGGAATGACCAGACAAAACGGATGGGCTGACCCCCCATCGTTATTTTCTTGCGATTGCCTTGATTGCCGCCTCAACGATGTCGGGAACATCGAGCCCGTATTTTTTCAGCAATTCCTCAGGTTTTCCGCTCTGGCCGAAGCGGTCGTCGACCGCCACCATTTCCATGGGTGCGGGATGCATGCGGCCAAGCAGCTGCGCGATGCTGTCGCCGAGTCCGCCGTTCCGCAGGTGTTCCTCCGCCGAAACAACACAACCGGTCTTCCTTACCGAGGAAAGGATCGCTGCGTCATCAAGTGGTTTGATGGTGTGAATGTTGATCACCTCGGCGCTGATCCCTTGCTCTTCCAGGAGTTTGCAGGCCTGCAGGGCATTCCATACCATATGGCCTGTGGCAAAGATGGAGACATCCGACCCCTCATTGAATAACAGCGCCTTCCCGATGACGAACGGCTGATCAGCCGGTGTGAAATTCGGCCATTTGGGCCGGCCGAACCTCAGGTAAACAGGCCCCATGTGGCCGGCGATCGCGAGGGTTGCCGCCCTGGTCTGGTTAAAATCGCAGGGGTTGATCACGGTCATGTTGGGCAGCATCTTCATCAGGCCGATGTCCTCCATGATCTGGTGCGTGGCGCCGTCTTCGCCAAGGGTAAGCCCGGCGTGCGAGGCGCATATCTTGACATTCTTTTCAGAATACGCAATGGACTGGCGGATCTGGTCGTACACCCTCCCGGTCGAGAAATTTGCAAAGGTCCCGGTAAAAGGGATTTTTCCGCCGATGGTCATCCCGGAGGCGACGCCCATCATGTTTGCCTCGGCAATTCCAACCTGGAAAAACCGTTCGGGGAATGCTGCCGCAAAGGCATCCATTTTGAGCGACCCGGTAAGATCGGCGCACAACGCCACCACATTCGGGTTCTGACGGCCGAGTTCAAGCAGCGCTTCTCCAAACCCTGACCGGGTATCTTTGGAACCCTGATTTGTATATTCTGTCATTTCAATTGGTATATAATTTCAAGTTGACGGTCTGCCCGGGTTCAACCCTGAACGATTTTTCGGTGGTATAGGATGACTGGTTCGAATATTTGGAACGGAAAACCACGCGGTAGTTACCCGGCTGCAGGTAGAGCGTCTCCTGCTGCTGCGGGTTGTCCCTGAGGTTGTAAAGCCATACCAGTTGGTTTTTATCCTCCTGGTAAAGGCTTCCGTACCCGTTCGTTGATTTCTGGATCACCGCGATGCCGGGCATTGGCATTTCGACGGTGGTGGTATGGCTTTGTTTTATGTCGACGCTGTTTACCAGGATCCTGGGAAGGCAAAGGATTTCAACATCATAGGAACCGGTGAGGTATTTCTCCGTCTGGTCAAACTGCTGCACCGTGAGGGTCTCATGCCCGTCGTGCCTGCGGATGATGCAGGGCAGGTATTTCAGGGTGCTGTTGCCTGTCGCCTTGAACGCAAGGTATCCCTGCGGGGCGTCGATCCCGACGATGTTGTGTTTGCCGGGTGTCAGTTTCACGGTATCCTTGAAAACCGGCGGAATGGTATGAACCACGATGTCGTAGGTGATGAGGGGGTCGATTTCAAGGGTGTCGGGCAGCCCCTTGTTGTTAAAGGAATGGATAAAATTATATTTCGCGATCCCCGACAGGTGATCATAGAAGGTCATGTTGACATTTGTTTCGGTAGGCTTCCCGTAGGCGTCGAGCAGGTTTACCTGGATGCTGGTGGGGTTAAGCGACCGGGATATGATGATGTTCAGCGCATTGCGGAACTGGGTTTCATTGGATGCATCAAAATAGGTTCCGACGCACTCGAATCCTTCGCGGAAATTTTTCCCGATCCCGATGATGAAGGGTTTCAGCACGATCCCCATTTTCTGAAGGTCGAGGGATACGGCACAGGGATCGCCGCCGCATTCTTCAAGACCGTCGGTGATGAGTATGATGATGTTCCGGCAGTTGTCGCAAGGCGGGAAATCCTTTGTGGCCTGCGACAGTGAAAAGGCGATCGGGGTGGTCCCTTTTGGCGTGATGATCTTCAGGACATGCTTGATCTTCGGCACATTGTCCTTCGCAAAGGGGACCTCCAGTTTGGTATCATTGCAGTCCTGCGGCGGGAACTGCTTCTGGTGGCCGTAAACCCGCAACGCAAGCTCCAGGTTGGGCTGGGTGCGCAGGCTGTCGAGGATCGAAGAAAACAGTTTTACCGCAATGTTGAATTTCGTGTCACTCTGCCACCGTCCGTACATGCTTTGGGAGGCATCGAACACAAAGAGAATCCGGGTGGTGGGTTTGGGCTTTCCCTGGTCCCTGGGCCCCTGGGCAAAGAGGTAGGATGAAAACAGCAGCATCAGCATGACCAAGCAGGTCCGGCCCGGTCCCCCTGAAAGCATGCGCCTCAGACGTCCCGCTATCAATCTGAAATCTGAAATCTGAAATCTGAAATATTTGTTAATAGTCTCCAAGTGTTTCGTCTAATTGTGCCAGTGCGTTTTTTGTCTGCTCATCGTTCGGGAATACCCCGTGCCATTCGTGGTTGTCGAGCATGAAATCGACCCCGAAGCCCATGTGGGTCGTCATGATGATCACGACAGGCTGTCCCTGGCCGGTATACCACTGCGCTTTTTTGAGCGTTTCAACCACTTCTGCCATGTCGTTGCCGTACATGGTCAGCACCTTCCAGCCAAAGGCGGAAAATTTGTCCTCCAGGTTGCCCATGGGCATCACACGGTCGGTCGGACCGTCAATCTGAATCCCGTTGCAGTCGACCACAGCGACCAGGTTGTCCACCTTCCGGCCTGCGGCAAACATCATGGCTTCCCAGTTCTGGCCCTCCTGCAGTTCCCCGTCGCCAAGGAAACAATAGACCAGGTGCTCGTCGTTGTTCAGTTTTTTTGCCAGGGCGGCGCCTGTAGCCACCGAAAGGCCCTGTCCGAGCGACCCGGAACTGGTCCTGATCCCCGGCAAACCCTCGGCTGTGGCCGGATGTCCCTGCAACCTGGTTCCCATTTTCCGGAAGGTGGAAAGTTCGCCGACTCCGAAATAGCCGTACCGTGCGAGCACACTGTACCAGAGGGCCGACAGGTGGCCGTTCGAGAGGAAGAAAAGATCCTCTCCCTCCCCGTTCATCGAAAAACGGGAGGGATCGGGCTTCATGATCTTGAAATAGAGGGCAACAAGGAAATCGGTGCTACCCAGCGCTCCGCCGGGATGCCCGGAGGATGCTCCATTGACCATGCGCACGATGTCGCGTCTTACCTGGCTCGCGATTTTTTCTAATTCCGGGATTGTGAGCATCTGACAATTAAAAATTAAAAATTAAAAATTACGGATTGGGGCGTTATTGTTAAAACGCCCGTGAGGCAAAGATATTACAATTAGCTGCCGTGGCATGAAGGATGTTAATAAATATGGATAATAACTGGCGGAGTTATCAATGTTTTTAGTTCTTTTGCGGAGGATCAAAACAACACGCCGCATGTACAGATTTTCCTGGCTTATCCTGTTGAACCTGCTGATGACCCTCCCGCTGCGCAGTTACCCGGCCCCGGCTGATTCAACATGGGTCGATTCGGTTTACCGGTCGCTTTCGCAGGAACAGCGGATCGCCCAGCTGCTGATCATCCGCGCCTATTCGGGCCGTGACTCGGTTTACAATGACAGTCTTGTGCAGATTGTAAGGAGGTACAACATCGGGGGCGTCTGTTTTTTTAAAGGCTCTCCCACCGGCCAGGCTATTCTGACAAACCGGCTGCAAAGGTCGGCCGAAACTCCGTTGCTCATCACGATCGATGGCGAGTGGGGGCTCGGCATGCGCCTCGACAGCGCCTTTTCGTTTCCCAGGCAGATGGCGCTGGGTGCCATGACCAGTGACTCCCTGATTTATGAAATGGGCCGCATGGTCGCAAAAAACTGCCTCCGAATGGGAATCCAGGTTAATTTTGCCCCGGTAGCCGATGTGAATAACAACCCTAGAAACCCTGTGATAAGTTTCAGGTCGTTCGGGGAAAATCCCGAACTAGTAGCGGCAAAAAGCACCCTTTACATGCAGGGGTTGCAGGATGGAGGGGTGATGGCCGTTGCCAAACATTTCCCCGGGCACGGCGATACCGATCTCGACTCCCATCTCACCCTGCCCGTGATCAACCATAGCCGGCAACGACTTGACAGCGTCGAGCTTGTTCCTTTCAGAAGGCTCATCCGCGAGGGCGTCAGGGGGATCATGGTAGGTCATTTGTATGTACCTTGCTTTGACACCACCCGGAACATGCCCGCCACCCTCTCGGGGAATGTGGTGACAGGTTTGCTGCGCGACCAGCTCGGATTCAAAGGAGCCATTTTCACCGACGCACTCGACATGCAGGGGGTTGTCAAATATTTCAAACCCGGAGAAATAGAGGTGAAGGCACTGCTGGCCGGGAACGACATCCTCCTGCTGCCAAAACATGCCGAAGCGGCCATCTTCGGGATCAAAACAGCGGTCGACAGCGGGTGGATTTCCCCCGGGCTGCTGGAAGCAAAATGTCGCAGGGTGCTGGAACTTAAATATAAGTACGGCCTGTCGGCGTTGGAGGAAATCCATGCTGAGAACCTCGTAAAAGATCTGAATCCTCCCGAAGCGGAAACCATGCGCCAGGAAATGGTCAATGCTTCGATGACCCTTTTGAAGAATGATTTGCGGACCGTACCGCTTTCAGGCCTCGAACACCGCAAAATTGCCGTTCTCTCCATCGGAGACAGCCTGCCCAACCGTTTCCAGAAAACGCTGTTACGCTATATGCCCATGGCGCTTTACAACCTGCCGAAAAAGTTTACAAAAGCCATGGCCGACAGCATCATACGTGAGGTATCGGCCGTTGATATCGTCATCATCAGCCTTCACGGGATTACCAGTATTGTTGCCGACAGTTTCGGTCTGTCCCGCCCGGTGATCCGGCTTGCCGATACCCTGGTGAAGGCCAACCGCACCATCCTGACGCTTTTCGGAACGCCCTATTCCATGGAACACCTGCGAAACCTGAAAAAGTCCGAGGCGATCCTGGTCGCCTACCAGGACAATGACGCCACCGAACCGGCCGCAGCACAGGTTCTTTTCGGAGGTCTTTGCGCTCGCGGGAAACTGCCGGTAACGGCCGATCGTTTTCCCGTCGGATCGGGGGAGGAGACCGAACGTTCGAGGCTGGCTTTTGTCACCCCCGAAGAGATCGGCCTTCCCGGCGCCTCGCTCAGGATCGTCGACTCGCTGGCCCTCGGCGGGATTGATGCAAAGGCTTACCCGGGCTGCATGATCCTCCTTGCAAAAAACGGGAAGGTTTTTTATGAAAAGGCATTCGGCCATCCCCGCTATGAAGATTCCGCCCGGGTCACCCCTGCCAGCCTCTACGATCTTGCATCGGTCACCAAGGTGGCCGCCACCACCCTTGCCCTCATGAAATTGTATGATGATGGCAGGGTCAGCCTCGACGACAGCCTCGGCAAGTACCTTGCCATTTTGAAGGGAAGCAACAAAGCTGGGCTGCATATCCGCGACGTCATGGCGCACCAGGCCGGCCTGCAGGACTGGATTCCCTTCTACAAAGCAACCCTGGTGAACGGGCAGCCCGGCCAGGCGTTCTACCGTACGGAGCCATCCCCCGGATTCCCGGTGCATGTGGCCGCCAATCTCTACCTTCACAAAAACTACCCCGACACCCTCTTCAGCCGCATTGCCCGGTCGCCGCTGAGAACAACCCACGAGTACAAATACAGCGACCTTGGGTTTTACCTGTTGCGGCTGATCGTGGAAAAGATCAGTGGACAGCCTTTTGAACGGTATCTCGATTCGGCTTTTTACAAACCGCTGGGGGTGTCAACACTGGGGTTTACGCCTCTCAAACGGTTCAGCCCGGCGCAGATCATGCCGACGGAATATGACAGTGCATTCAGGAAGCAGCTCGTATGGGGCGATGTGCATGATCCCGGGGCGGCGATGCTCGGCGGAATTTCCGGGCACGCCGGGCTTTTCAGCGACGCCTGCGACCTGGCCGTGATCCTCCAGATGCTCCTCCGGGAGGGAACCTATGGCGGCAAAGAATACCTGAAGCCATCCACCATCCGGGAGTTTACCCGGGTGCAGTTCCCGGGGAAGGGCAACCGCCGCGGCGCGGGGTTTGACAAACCGCTGCTGAATTTCACCCCCGACGGCCCCGTGTGCAAAGGAGCGTCACCTTCAAGTTTCGGCCATTCCGGTTTTACCGGCACCTACATCTGGGCCGATCCAGCCGACGGCCTGGTATATATTTTCCTTTCCAACCGGGTTTATCCCACTGCAACAAACCAGAAACTGGCGGAAATGAACATCCGCACAAACATTCACCAAGCTGTATATGACCTGCTTCATAAATATCAGATCAAATAGTTACCTTTGCCGCATTATTAACCGACCTATCCATTTTAAAGACATTTCGAACATGAACATACAACTGAAATTGTTTATCATCTGGTTCTTTGCCATTTTATTTACGCTTGTCAGCGCTGTTTACCAGAAAATGACCGGGCCCACCTACCCGGTGCGCGGCAAGGCTGAAATCGGGGGACAAAAGGTCAAATTCCAGCTTATCAGGTCCTACGATCTTTCGGATGATGCCAAAGTGACCGTCGTGGTTCCCGATACAAGCATCAAAGGTGAAATCAGGCTGCGTCGTTTCAAAAGCATGGACAACTGGCAGACCCAGCCTCTCCTGAGGCATGGCGACACCCTCATCGGGGCACTCCCCCACCTGCCGCCTGCCGGGAAGGTCATGTACGATATCACCCTCGTCAAGGGGAGCCAGCGGGTATTGCTCAACGACCACCCTGCCGTGCTCCGGTATACGGGGTACGTGCCGCGCTACATTTTAATTCCCCATATCCTCCTGATGTTCCTGGCGATGTTGTTTTCAACGCTGACCGGGCTCATGGTTCTTTTTCACGGCAGGAACAGCTACCTGTACGCATGGATCACCGTGGTGGCCGTGGCTGCCGGCGGACTGGTCCTGGGCCCCATCGTTCAGAAATTCGCCTTCGACGCCTACTGGACCGGATGGCCCTTCGGGCACGATGTGACGGACAATAAATCGATCTTTGCTTTTATTTTCTGGGTCATCGCACTGGTGATGATGAAAAAACACCACGAAAACCGTTTCTGGCCGTTACTGGCGGCCATTGTCCTGCTTGCAGTATTCCTGATCCCCCACAGCGTCTGGGGTTCTGAGATCGACTTTACCAGGGGACCCAAAACCGAGGTGACAAAATAATAACCGGACATGTACATCACCCTCGTCATCATCATTGTCACCGCCGTCGTTTCAGTGCTCTCGCTGAACAATGCAGACCTGTTTGCAAAGCTGAAATTCAATGCCTACGATGCAAAACACAGCAACCACTGGTACCGTTTTTTCACCTACGGGCTTGTGCATGCAGGTTATGTCCACCTTTTCATCAACATGCTGGTCCTCTATTCATTCGGCGTCATTGTGGAATCCTATTTCCATCTCTATTTTCCCTCCAAGGCCGGCTTTTATTACATCCTGCTTTACCTGGGCGGGCTGATCCTGTCGATCATCCCTGCCTTCGGGAAGCATAAGAACGATGTGTTCTACAATGCCGTCGGTGCGTCGGGAGCTGTGGCGGCGGTACTTTTTGCAAGCATCCTGCTCTATCCCACGGGAAAGATCTTTTTCTTTTTAATCCCCGTCCCCATCCCGGCGCCACTTTTCGGCGTTTTTTACGTGGGGTACGAATATTACATGTCCAAAAGGGCCAACGACAACATCGGCCACGACGCACACCTGTGGGGAGCCATTTTCGGGGTAATTTTCACCCTGGCCCTTAAGCCGGGACTGCTTGCTATCTTCCTGCAGCAAATCGGAGGATAATGCAGACAATGCAGTCAATGCAGTCAATGCGGACAATGCAATAATGCAGAAATACAGGAATGAAGGAATACAGGAATATTGGGACTGGCCGGGGTTGGATCTGTAATTTTTAATTTTTAATTTTTAATTTTTTCTCCACCCTTATCCTCGCATCCACCACCACAACCTGGTCGGGTTTGCCAAGGAGCGGGTTGAAATCGAGTTCGGTGATCTCGGGGGCGACATGGAGCAGTGCCGAGAGACGCAACATGACATCGGCAAAGCGTTCTTCGTCAACCCCCTCCTTCCCGCGGATGCCTTTGATGATCTTATAGCTCTTCAGGGATCGGATCATGGACAGTGCCTCTGCTTTTCCGAGCGGGGCCAGGCCGGCTGCCACATCCTTAAAAACTTCGATGAAGATCCCCCCCATCCCGCAGAGGATCAGGTGGCCGAATTTAGGTTCATGTTTTGCGCCGATGAAGAGTTCGGTTCCCGAAAGCATCGGCTGGATCAGGATCGCCGTGGTTTCGCTGATCCGGATCATCCGGTCGAATTCACGGGCAACGGTGGCTTCATCCTTCACATTCAGCACCACTCCGCCGACATCCGATTTATGTACCGGGCCGACCACCTTCATTACCACAGGGAAACCCAGCAGGGATGCCGATTTCACGGCCTCATCAGCCGATGTCACCACCGCCTCGTGCGCCCGCGGGATCCCGCATGCATCCATGAGTCCCCGGATGGCAGCCGGGGAAATATAACCGTCAGCCGCACCTTCGATGACGGACCTGATTTTTTTCTTATCCACTGCAATTGATCGGGGCTTTGCGGGGGAGGGTTTCGGTGTGTGGTAAACCCGTGCCAGCGCGTTTCCGAAAACCACCTCATCCGGGAAAAAGAGGTTTCCCTTCGATACAAATTCCTTCACCTCTTCCCGGGCGGTCAGGATGGAGGGCAGGATCGGGAAAACAGGCTTCGCGGAAGACCGCATTTTCCGGTCGAGCAGGTCGTATACATCGAAAACGGGGGTCAGCCCGGGCGTTCCGAAAATAACGGCCATCCCGTCGATGTTCCTGAATTTCTGATCGGCATAGTCGATGATGGTGCCAAGTTGCGCGGCAGTACCTGTGGCGAGAAAATCAATGGGATTGGCCACCGATGATCCCGCGAACAGTTGTCCCAGCAGTTCTTTTGCAACAGGTCCGCCCAGGTGGGGCACATCCAGCCCTGCGTTTGAAAGGGCATCGGTAAGCATCACCGCCGGACCGCCGGCATGCGTGATGACGGCCATGTTTTTCCCCTTTAATTCGGGAAAGGTAAATATGGAGGCCACGCTGACCAGGTCTTCGCGTCCGATGCAACGGACGATCCCGGCCTTTCGGAACAGCGCATCGACCGCCACGTCGGGACTTGCAAGCGCCCCGGTGTGCGAAGATGCGGCCCGGCTTCCCGCCTCGGAAGAACCTGCCTTGATGGCGGCAATTTTACATCCCTTCCGGATCAGGGAGGCCGCGTGCTTAAGGAGCATCTGCGGTTTTGAGATCGTTTCGATGTAGAGCAGCTTGATCCTAGAACTTGTCACAGGGTCAAAACTCTCGTCGAGGTGTTCCAGCACCTCTTCCACACCAAGCTGGGCGCTGTTCCCCACAGAGAAAACCTGCGAAAAGGTGAGACCCTTCTGGATACCTGCTTCCATGATGAAGACCGCGGTGGCACCTGATCCTGAAATGAAATCGCAGCCTTTGGGGTCGAGGGTCGGGATGGGCTTGGTGAAGACGCCATGATAACCGGGAGTTAGCACGCCGATACAATTCGGCCCGATGAGCGAACCGCCGGCACTTTCGATGATATTCACCACCCTTTGCTCCAGCAGCTTTCCTTCGTGGCTCTCCTCGCTGAAACCGGCCGAGAGAATGATGAAGCCGCGGGTGTTTTTCTGACGTACAAGCAGTTCAACCGTGTCGGGGATGAACTTTGCAGCGATGGCCAGGATGGCCAGGTCGACCGCCGGTAGTTCCGCGGGGTCGCGAAAGCTTTTGATCCCCTGTACCTCACTCTCCTTTAGGTTTGTGACATACAATGCGCCTTTGAAACCGCCCTCGGTCAGGTTGCGGAGGACAGCCCCGCCCGGTTTCTGAACATCGTTGGAACCCCCGATAACAACGATACTTTTAGGGTTCAGCAGTGCCTGGTTGATCATACTGGAAATTTTTGGCTAAAATATTAAATTTATCCGGGAGGAGGGGCACGTTTCTGCAATTGATTTCCTGCAAACCGAATCGGGCTGCTCCAAAATTTGCCAGCCACGAAACAAGTGATCCGGGGAACCGGCTTCGCAAATAAATTTCACCCGCTTGTAAGTTCCCGAACCGGGAAAATCCTCATCTTTGTTTCTGCAACCCGGATGACCGGGAAAAAAACTCGGGATGGAAATCAAATCACTTGCTGAACTGAAGCGCGAACTGTCGCTGATGCACCCTGCCGCCCTGGCCGGCATCTGCATTCAGCTGGCCCGCTACAAAAAAGAAAACAAGGAATTGCTGGGTTACCTGCTGTTTGATTCAAACTATGAGCCGGGTTACATCCTGAAGGTCAAGGCCGAAATCGACGGCCTTTTTACCGAGTTGAACAGGAACAATCTTTATTTTACCAAAAAGGGCATCCGGAAGATCCTGAAGGTCACGAACAAGTATATTAAATATTCGCCTCACAAAAAAACCGAGGCGGAACTGAGGCTCCATTACATCACCAGGCTGAAGGAATCGGGCGTGAGAATGATCCCTGGCACGGCCCTCGGAAACCTCTTCGACGGACAGGTGGATAAGATCTCAAAGGCAATAGAAACGCTCCATGAAGATCTCCGGCGTGATTATACGGAAGAACTGAAACAGGTTACGATGAAAGAAAAAACGGGAAAAGGATAACAACCCGGGCGGGAGCAGGGATTACAGGAATTTTATGAAAGGAACAAAGGCCGCGGTCCTCGATTTGTATTCTTCCCAGTCGGGCCTTCCCTCGTACTTCTTTTCAAGCATCGGCACGCCCGATACAAAGCGCAGCAGCAGTGTAATCACCACCGGGCTGACCAGGGCATACCATCCGTGGTGGAAACTGAGGGCATAACAGCTGATCCCCCACCACACCAGGGCCTCGCCGAAATAGTTCGGGTGGCGGGTCACCGACCACAATCCCGTGGTAATGATCTTCCCCTCGTTCGCACGGTCTTTTTTAAATTCGGACAACTGGTAATCTCCGATGGTCTCGATCATGAAGCCCGTCCCGAAAATGACCAGGCCAAGCGAATCCCACGGCCCGATCGGTCCGCCCGTGCTGAAATTGATAAACCATACCGGTGTTGAGATAACCAGCATGAACAGCCCCTGCAGCATGAATATCTGGAAAAAGCTGCGGAGAATGAAAAATTTCCACCGGTCACGCCAGGCCTTGTACCTGAAATCCTCGCCCCTGCCGCTGTTCCTGACCATGATGTGAAACGAAAGCCGCAGCGCCCAGAGCAAAACGAGCAGGCTGACGATCATTTTGCGCAGGTCGACTTCGCCCGACTGGACAATCGAATAGACGGCAATGACGATAAAGCCGCCCCCCCAGGCGACATCGACGATGGAATTGTTCTTCTTCAGCAGGGCCAGGATAAAAATAATGGTCATGAACAACAGGATGACCAGGGCAATTTTCGGGATGATCAGTTGGAGTGATATCATGTCGGTTTATTCGAGCATCAGCGAAATGCATGCAACCCCGGGGCCCGTGTTGGCAACCAGCGCGGGTGAGGCATGATCGATGAAAAGTGGTTTTTTCCCGGTCAGCTTTTCCATCTCCCCGGCATACCAGGTGGAGGTTGGAAGATTGTTGGCGTGGGTAATGGTATATTCCCAGACCTTATGGCCCGAGATGATCGACGAGACCTGGCGCATCATCTTTTTCATGATGCCTTTTTCGGTGAACGACTTGGCGCTGAGGCCTGTTTTACCCTCGCGGGTTACAATGACGACCGGTTTAAGGTCCAGCGTCTTGGCAACAAAACTCCTGAACGGGCTCACCCTGCCGCTTCGCACGATGTACTTCAGGGTGGTGGTGGTAAGGCCGATATGCAGTTTTGATTTCCAGTCCTCCACCTGCGCCATCACTTCATCATGCGAAGCGCCGCCCTCTATTGCCCTTACAGCCCTCATGACAACCAGTCCCAGCCCGCCGGTAATCCCTTTTGAATCCACCACGTCGATCCGTTTGCCGGTACGCATCCTGACATCCGCCGAACCCTTTTCGCTGCTTGAACAGGTGCCGCTCAGCCCTTTGCTGATGTGAATCCCGATGATCGAATTGTAATGGGTTGCAAGGTATTCGTATTTATTCTGGAATTCCTTGGAGGCCGGCTGCGCGGAGGAGGCGTTCACTTCCGATTTTTCAATCATGGAGTAGAACTGGGGCGGGTTGATCGTGAGCCTGTCGAGGAAATAGGTATCACCGAAGTGAACGGTCAGCGGTACCACGTGTATCTGGTGAAGGTCGATGAATTCCTTGGGCAGGTCGCAGGTTGAGTCGGTGACGATCGCGATCTCCGATTTGCGGTTGTGCTGTATCTCATTCTGCATTACCATGTCATCCACCTTCTGGTAGGTGATGCTGCCGAACTGCCTGAGCTGCGAGAATACTTCGGCAGGAAAATCCGAATGGATGTGAACCCGGATCTTCTGGGGCGAGCCGGCTACAACCAGCGAATCGCCGCAATGCTGTATGTAATTCCTGAGTTTATGTTTATCGATCTGCCGGCCACTGATGAGCGCCTCGGTGCAAAACCTGAAGGTGATCTCTTCATGGGGCATGTCGATCATCTCTTCCGCCACGGAGGAGGCAAGTTCGGGTTTGATCATGGCCCTCTCCCCGCCAAGGGTAAAGAAATCCTTGATCCCTTCAAGCCAGAAAACAAAACCCTTTGCCCCGGCATCAACAACATGGGCGCGGGCCAGTACTTCAAGCTGGCGGGTGGTGGAGGCGAGCGATTCAAGCGCACGGTTATAGGCTTCAACCAGCAACTTGATGAAGTCGTCAAAACTGTCTTTTAAAAGGTAAATATAGTCGGCCCAGTCCTTGATGACGGTCAGGATGGTCCCTTCAACCGGGTTGGAGATGGCGTCATATGCATAGGCCACGGCCTTCTTGATACTTTCGGCAAATGACTGGATGTCGATGGTTTCATCCGACTTGATCTCATTGCTGAAACCATAAAGGAACTGGGCGAAAATGATGCCCGAATTGCCCCGCGCCCCGATCAGGGCAGCATCCGCGAGGGCTACCGCCGTCCGCTTCAGGTTATCCGTCGGGATGATGGCGTCCATGATGGAACGCATGGTGGAGGCCAGGTTCGTCCCGGTGTCGGCGTCGGCGACAGGGAATACATTAATTTTATTGAGGAGCTTTTGTTGTTCGAAAATCCGTTGAGCACCGGCAAGAAATGAATAGTATAGTTGTTTTCCGTTTAGCTCCTTTATCTTTTGAACGTTATCAGTCAAGATGATAGATTTTAAACACGTGCAAAGTTAACACTTTTTCGACAACTACTTCAACCGATGCTGGCGGGCCAGGCTTCCGGAGGTGATCATTTTGTTCAGGGAATCAACCGGATCCCTGAAAAGGCTTTTATTCCCGCAATCATACATCACGGTGAGGGGATCCTTGTCAGCGATCATCCCGTAAAGGTCGGCGGCAGGTGGGGTGGCCTTAAGCCTGGCGAACTCTTCATAGGTGAGCCGGATGAAGGCAACGTCGGGGCCGATGCCCCGGTTGTCGAGCAGGTAACCCTTTTTAAGTGGCGACGGGTAGGGGAAATTCCCGTTGTTGTTGATATCTTTGACATCCGGGTAGGAGACGATTTTCGATTTGTCCGCCGACAGGATCACCGGCACAAGTTTCGAATAATCAGCACGTGTTTTATAAACGATGCAGTGTGGCCCCGGAATGGCAGCAGTGGTTTTTGGCTGGCTGATCCGGTGTGCACATGATGAGACAACCAGTCCAACAAGGATCCCGGTAAATGTAAGTCGGAAAATTGAATTCATGGCGTTGGTTTGATGTGCCGTAAAACTACAAAATTAAAACAGAATTCATTTGAATATTTGCGCTCCGGGCTGTTAAAAAACATAATAGCGTGCTGTTCATCAATAAATTTGTAATTTTGTATAAATTTTCATAATAATCCTAACCTAATAATAAAGTAAATATGAAGAAGTTTGTTCTCTCATTTGTTCTGGTGGTCTTCGCCGCTTTTTTAGTTAAAGCCCAGGATGCTCCCCAGCCTAAACCTGCTAATCCGAATGCTCCTGAAATCTCGTTTGAAAAAACGGTTCATGATTACGGAACAATTGTACAGGGTGCCGATGGTACCTGTGAATTCAAATTCACCAATATCGGAAAAGAACCGTTGATCCTTTCTAGGCCCCAGTCATCATGCGGATGCACCGTCCCCACCTGGCCTCAGGAACCGATTCTTCCCGGCAAAAGTGATGTGATCAAGGTTACCTACAACACAAACAATATCGGCGGCATCAATAAAACCGTTACCGTTACCTCGAATGCCAAGACCGAAAAGATTGTGCTGCAGATCAAAGGAACCGTGACCCCGAAACCCGCCACCACCGCCCCGGAAAAACCGACGGAAACCGGTGCTGCTCCTGTCACAAAGTAAATTTTAAAATTCATTTACATGCAACAAGGCCGGCCATAAGCTGGCTTTATTGCTTTTCTTAAAAACCACTCGTTATGCCAGCAATTTCTAACCGCGGACAGGCCTGCCCCCCCTCGCCCATCCGCAAACTCGTTCCCTTTTCCGATGTAGCCAAGAAAAAAGGGATGAAGGTGTATCACCTGAACATCGGCCAGCCCGATATTGAAACCCCGGCCAATGTGCTCGACAAGATCCGCAATACGGACCTGAAGGTGATCGAATACAGCCATTCGGCCGGGATCCTCTCTTACCGAAAGAAACTGGTTGAATATTATAAAAGGGTGGACATAGATGTCACGCCCGATGAAATGATCGTCACCACCGGGGGCTCTGAAGGGATTCTGTTCACCCTGATGGTCTGCCTCAATCCCGGCGACGAGGTCATCATCCCGGAACCGTTTTATGCCAATTACAACGGTTTTGCCATTGCGGCCGGCGTCGTTGTAAAGCCAATCGGTTCATACATTGACAACGGTTTCGGTCTCCCCCCAATGAGCGCCGTTGAAGAGGCCATCACCCCCCGCACCAAAGCCATTATGATTTGCAACCCCAACAATCCTACCGGGTATCTCTATTCGAAAGAGGAGCTGGAACTACTGCGGGACATTGTAAAAAAACATGATCTGTATCTTTTTTCCGATGAAGTTTACCGTGAATTCGTCTACGACGGGAAAAAACACTATTCAGTTATGAATCTCGAAGGTATTGACCAGAACGTAGTGTTGCTCGATTCCATTTCGAAAAGATACAGCGCCTGCGGCGTCCGCATCGGGGTGATGATCTCGAAGAACAAGGAGGTCATGAGCACCGCCATGAAATTCGCCCAGGCAAGGCTCAGCCCGCCCACCTTCGGCCAGATCGCCGGCGAAGAGGCGGTGAACACGCCCGACAGTTACCTTGTGAAGGTCCTCGAAGAGTATGTTAAACGTAGGGACATCGTGGTCCAGTCGATCAACCGCATGGAAAACTGTTTCTGCCCCAACCCCGGCGGCGCCTTTTATGCTGTCGCAAGGCTGCCCATCGACGATTCCGATAAATTCTGCCAGTGGCTGCTCGAAGATTTCAATTTTGAAGGCCAGACGGTAATGCTTGCCCCTGCCACTGGATTCTATTCCACGCCCGGACGCGGCAAGGACGAGGTGCGAATCAGTTATGTACTGAACCTCACGGACCTTGCAAACGCGATGAAATGCCTGGAGGAGGCATTGAAGGTTTACCCGGGGAAAAAAAATAGCGAAATAGCGAAATAGCGAAAATTGGATTGCAAGCCGTTTCGCAGATCAGTACAACAGGTATTTCTTTCTGATTTTTTTGAATTTACGAAGTCCGGGGTCCCAGCTATCCCGGATTTCTTTTTCTGATTTTCCCAAGCGGATCTGCAGCTGCAGGGTTGCATTGCCGGCCAGTTTGTTAAAGTACGGAGAAAAGAAATCCGGGTCGGTCCCCAATTCATGGAATGCCTGCAGCAGCCACGACAATTCTATTTGTCCCTGTTTCCCGGGATTGTTCACAAGAAAGCCCCTCAGGTCGGTGCCATGGCATAGTTTCCCTTCCAGGGGAGGATGCAGGCTCGCCCCCGGGATTGGCCCGGGAGTGAATGAAAAGGTTCCGGACTTCATCCCCGGGTGACCAAAAACTTCAAACGGGAAGGGGGTTCCTCGTCCCACGCTGACGATGGTTCCTTCGAAGAAACAGAGCGACGGGTAAAGGTAAACCGCGTTGATCCCGGGCAGGTTGGGAGAAGGTTTTTCGGGCAGTTCACACCGGGTGTCATGGGTATAGTTCTTCAGCCTGATCACTTCCAGACCACAGGTTGCCCGGTTCCTGAGCCAACCTTCGCCGTTGACCATCCGGGCATACTCCCCGATGGTCATCCCGTAAACCACGGGAACCGGGTGCATCCCCACGAAGGAGGCATATTCCTTTTCGAGGACTGGCCCGTCTATGTAAAAGCCATTTGGATTGGGCCGGTCAAGGAGGATCAGCGGGAGGTGATTTTCGGCGCAAGCCTCCATGACATAAGAAAGGGTGGAGATATAGGTATAAAACCTGACACCGACATCCTGTAAATCAAACACCATGTAATCAAGCGATCTGAGATCGGCGGGCACCGGCTTTTTCCGTGAACCATAAAGGGATACGACCGGGATGCCTGTTGCAGGATCGGTTTCCCCTGCCATTGCCTGTCCCGCGTCGCCCGTTAAACGGAAACCATGTTCGGGTGAAAAGATACGGATCACCTTCAATCTATGCCCGAGCATAAGGTCAACGATATTGACGGAGCCGGCCACCGAAGCGTTGTTTGCGACAACACCCACGTTTTTCCCCCGGAGCAGCGGGAAATAGGAACCAGTATCCATCGCCCCGGGCATCACCTGCGCCGAAACCATTACCGGCAATAACCATAAGACCGCCATGCACCCTGCCATGCGCGCACGACCCAATATATTCCTGTCCATGTCACTGATCAAAAAAAGACATACTTTTGCAAAGTAAACACTTCTTTTTTTGAATACTGAACTTTTTCTGGCCAAACGTCTTGTGTCGCGAAGCAAAGGAAATTTTTCCTGGACCTTCGTGGTGATCGCTATTACCTCCATTGCGCTCGGGCTGGCGATCATGTTCGTGGCGGTCGCCATCCTGACGGGATTTAAAAAAGAGATCAGTGAAAAGGTTGTTGGCTTTTGCGGGCATGTCCAGATCACGAAGTTCACCGAAAATTCGACCTATGAACCCCAGCCGGTTGAAAAGGCACAGCCCTTCCTGGTCCGGCTGAACCAGGCGAAAGAGGTCAGCCATATCCAGGTATTTGCCAGCAAGGCCGGCATCATCAAGACCAGCGACCAGATCCAGGGGGTGATCCTGAAAGGGGTAGGATCCGATTATGACTGGAGTTTTTTCAGGAACCGCATGGCGGAGGGACATGTTTTCAAACTGAACGACACCATGCGAAGCGACGAGGTGATCATCTCCAGGAAAATTGCCAGGCTGCTCAACCTCCACCTCAATGACGACCTGCGGATGTATTTCATTGTCGGCACCACGACGCTGGGCCGTAAATTCAAAATATCGGGCATCTATGACACCGGTCTCGAGGAATTTGACAAACTCTACGTGATCGGCGATATCCATCATATCCAGAAACTCAACAACTGGACCGGCAGCCAGGTGGGAGGCTTCGAGGTTTATCTTAAAAATTTCAGGGATATCGACCGCATGGGGGTCTACATCTACCACCTCATCGGCTTCAGCCTCGACGCACAGACGATCAAAATGCAGTATCCCCAGATTTTCGACTGGCTCGATCTCCAGGACATCAACGTGCTGATCATCCTGATCCTGATCATCCTTGTATCTTCAACCACCATTATTTCGACCCTGCTGATCCTGATCCTCGAAAGAACCACCATGATCGGCATCCTGAAGGCGCTCGGCATGCGAAACGTGAATATCCGCAAGCTTTTCCTCTACAACGCATTATATATCGTGGGCTGGGGGATTTTCTGGGGCAACCTGCTGGCCTTCACACTTTGTTTTCTCCAGAAAAAATTCGAACTTGTCACCCTTTCGCAGGAGTCGTATTATGTTTCGGTGATCCCCGTCAACATCAACCCCTGGAACATCCTGCTGATCAACCTGGGAACGATCGCGGTTTGTTACCTGATCTTCATCATCCCGTCGCTGATCATCTCGCGGGTGACCCCCTTGAAGGCGATCCGGTTCAGCTGATCAGAACCTGTGTCAGCCATTGTCGTCACGAGGGTAAATCAGGTCGAGCCCGCACACCAGATTCTCAAGGTATTCCATGGCTTTATGTACAAATTTTTTCGGAATGACCGACCCGTGTTGCGGCAGGATTGCATTGATGTCGTAGGGAACAAGGCTTTTTACAAACCCGCGCGTGGCAATGTTGCTGGCCATGTAATCAAGATGAAACAGGTTCATCTTCGCAATATGGTTGCAGAAATCCTCTACCACCAGCCGCCATTCGGTATCAATGGCGGCCCACACATCGCCCGAAAAAAGGAATTTCGACGTCTCATCCCACGTGGCGAAGGCCCCGGGAAAATGAAGGAAGGGTGCCTCCAAAAACTTCAGCCGCTTTCCTGATTCAAACGTATAAACCGGGTTTTCGTTGATGCTGATGTAGGAATAGTCCCGGCTGCCATAGTGCCGCAGCAGGATGTTGGTCCTGATGGAGGTGATGATCCTGATCTCCGGGTAAAGGGTCAGCCAGTCAACCATCGAAGCCGCAACGTCGGGATCCTGGTGGCAAACGATCAGCCCGGAAACCTTGTGCGGGGGGATGATCTGGCCGACCCGCATCCTGACAAATTCGAAGGAACCACGGCCGCCCGGGTCAACCAACAGCGCCTCCTGTCCGTCCACGATCAGGTAAGTATTGCACCGGAAGGCTGAAGGCTCGGGAACTCCGAGCCAGTATACGGCATGCTGGTCATCCTGGAACAACGGTGTAGGCTTTTCCCAGGTGTTGTTGAACATCCGTCCAAGTTCGACCAGGTCGATCGTGTTCATAATCTTGTTTTTAGTCTTTCGTATGTAATCCGCATTCTTTGTTCCGGGGCATTTCCCACCACCACCGGCCTGAGCGTATCTCCTCGCCAGGGGCGACCTGGCGGGTACAGGGAAGGCAGCCGATGCTGGGATATCCTTTCGAGTGGAGGTCACTGACCGGGACATGGTTCGTCCGGATGAACTCCCACACCATGTCGTCGCTCCAGTCGATGAGCGGGTTAACTTTAAGAATCGGCAGGGCCGGGTCCCATTCAATCATTTTTGCTTCGGAACGGGTAACCGATTGTTCGCGGCGCATCCCGGTGATCCAGATTTCCATGCCTGCAAGGGCCCTTATCAGGGGTTCCTTCTTGCGTATATGACAACACATGCGTCGCAGTTCAATGCTACGGTAGAACAGGTTAATCCCGTTGGCGTTCACCATATCCTCCACAGCGGAGGATTCGGGAAAGAAAATGCGTATGTCCATCCCGTATTTAACGCGTGTGATCTCCAGGAGATCGTAGGTTTCCTGGAAAAGCCGGCCGGTGTCGAGGGTGAAGACCTTCACCGGATCGGCAATTTTTGACAGTAAATGAGTAATCACCTGGTCTTCAGCGCCAAGGCTGGATGAAAATGCGATATTCCCAGGGTACTGACCGGCAAACCATGCCAGAATATCGCCGGGTGCAGCAGTCTGAAAGCGTGCATTCAGGGATGCAATATTTTCTACCATATTCAATGTGCGGATCAAATTTTGGGTGAATTTACAAAAATTGGTTCAGGATTCGCAAGATTTTCCTCCCGGAATGGCGTATTTTTGGACAAATTATTACCTCATGCGTCTACATTTTATTGCCATCGGGGGCAGCGCCATGCACAACCTCGCCATTGCCCTACACAAAAAAGGAAATGCCGTCAGTGGTTCTGATGATGAAATTTTCGAACCCTCCAAAAGCCGGCTTGCTTCATACAACCTGCTTCCCATAAGCCAGGGCTGGGATCCGGGCCGGATCACGAACGGGCTCGATGCCGTTATCCTCGGGATGCATGCCAAACCTGACAACCCGGAATTGCTGAGGGCCAGGGAGCTTGGGATCAGTATTTTTTCTTACCCCGAATACCTATACGAACAGTCGAAAAACAAGAAACGCGTCGTGATCGGCGGGAGCCACGGCAAAACCACCATCACGGCCATGATCCTCCATGTGCTGCAGCAAGCCGGGATGGACTGCGACTACATGGTCGGCGCCCAGCTTGAAGGTTTCGATGTGATGGTCAGGCTCACGGACGAAGCGCCCGTGATGATCATCGAGGGCGATGAATACCTCACCTCTCCTATCGACCTGCGCCCGAAGTTCCACCTGTACAAGCCCGACATCGCCCTGCTCAGCGGGGTCGCCTGGGACCATGTCAATGTTTTCACAACCTTTGAGCAATATGTCGAGCAATTCGTGATCTTCATCCGGTCTGTTATAAAAGGCGGATGCCTGATCTGGTGTGATGAGGATGAGGAGCTGCGGAAGATCTGCTCCGGGTCAAGGGGTGACCTTACCATCCTTTCTTACGGTTCCCCGCCTGCGGATATCCGTGACGGGATTACCCACCTGGTCACACCCGGTCAGGATTACGAACTGCAGATCTTCGGCAAACACAACCTCCTGAACCTGAATGGTGCCCGCCTGGTCTGCAACCAGCTTGGGATCAGCGACAAGATGTTTTATGAATCGATCCAATCTTTCCGGGGGGCGTCGAAGCGGCTGGAGATGATCGCGCAGCAGGATACCAGGACCGTTTACAAGGATTTCGCCCACGCGCCATCGAAGGTGGAGGCCACACTTCAGGCGGTTAAGGAACAGTTTTCAGGCCGCAGGATCATCGCCTGTCTGGAATTGCACACATACAGCAGCCTGAACGGTGCATTCCTGAGCCACTACCGTGGGACCCTCGATCCGGCCGATGTTGCCATCGTTTATTTCAACCCCCATGCTTTGAAACTGAAACGCCTTCCCGAAATCACCACCGAACAGGTGAAGGAGGGATTTATGAACGACGGGCTGGAAGTTTTCACCGATGCCGGCATGATGGTTGACCGCCTGCTCCTCGAGAAAAACCAGGGTTGTGTACTGCTCATGATGAGTTCCGGCAATTACGACGGGGTCGACCTGAAAATTTTTGCAGAAAAGTGGGCAGGCCTAAAATAAACATCCCCCGGTTCTTTCCGTGCATGCAGGGAAAGAACCGGGGGACGTGGACTGGCTTCAGCGGAGGTTACCCGTTCATCGAAATGAGGAATTCTTCGTTGGAGTTGGTGAATTTCATCCGTTCCTTAAGGAATTCCATAGCCTCCAGCGGATTCATGTCGGCGAGGTGGTTCCGCAGGATCCAGATCCGCTGCAGGGCATCCTTGTCGAGCAGGAGGTCTTCACGGCGTGTGCTTGAAGAAACGATGTCGATGGCAGGATAGATGCGTTTGTTCGAAAGTTTGCGGTCGAGCTGCAATTCCATGTTGCCCGTTCCCTTGAACTCCTCAAAGATCACCTCATCCATTTTCGAACCGGTTTCAATAAGGGCTGTTGCGATGATTGTCAGCGATCCGCCGTTTTCGATCTGGCGTGCAGCGCCGAAGAACCGCTTGGGTTTCTGGAGGGCATTTGCCTCGACACCTCCCGAAAGAACTTTTCCGGAGGCCGGCGCAACGGTATTGTAGGCGCGTGCAAGACGGGTAATGGAATCGAGCAGGATCACCACATCATGACCGCATTCAACAAGTCGTTTGGCCTTCTCGAGAATGATATTCGAGATCCGCGTGTGGCGGTCGGCCGGTTCGTCAAAGGTGGAGGAAATAACCTCGGCCTTAACACTGCGCTGCATGTCGGTGACCTCTTCAGGCCGTTCGTCGATGAGCAGGATGATCATGTAGACATCGGGGTGGTTGGCGGCGATGGCGTTGGCGATCTCCTTGAGCAGGACTGTTTTACCGGTTTTCGGCTGGGCTACGATCAACCCGCGCTGACCGAAACCGATCGGTGCGAACATGTCGATGACCCGGGTCGACATGCTTTCATTCTTATGCCCGGTGAGTTTGAATTTCTTCATCGGGAAAAGGGGCGTCAGGTAATCGAAGGGGATTCTGTCGCGAACCTCCTCAGGTTTGCGCCCGTTGATCAGGTCAACCTTGATGAGGGGGAAATATTTTTCTCCCTCTTTCGGCGGACGGATGGTTCCGCGAACCGTATCGCCTGTTTTCAGTCCGAACAATTTGATCTGCGACTGCGACACATAGATATCGTCAGGGGAATTCAGGTAATTATAATCGGATGAACGCAGAAAGCCATAACCATCGGTCATGATTTCAAGCACACCTTCGCTGACGATGATGCCTTCGAACTCGAAGGTATATTCTTCACGGTGACGTTCGGGGTATTTACGCGGGAAATCGCGCTGCTTGCGGTCGTCAGACACCGGTTGAGCCGATGCGTCGGACAACGACTCGTTCAATTCGGTTTCTGAAACCTCCATAGGCCCGTCCGGCTTCTGGATAATATCGATGGGATCAATGGCGATGAAAGGTTTGTCGCCCGTTTCCTCAAACTCAAACCGTTCTTCGACCGGGTCGCTGATTTCGGGCAGGGTCATCTTGACAAATGGTTCAACCGCCGATTTTTCCTGGTATGGCCTGAAAGGCTTGTTTTCCCTGGGCGGACGTTGCTGGCGGGGAGGGCGTGCATCTTTGGGTGCAAGCGGGTCCCTCGGCGGGCGCTGGTCTTTAGGTGCCATCGGGTCGCGCGGCGGGCGCTGGTCTTTGGGCGTATGCGGTAAACGCGGCGGACGCTGGTCCCGGGGCTGACGCTGTTCGCGTTGGGGTTGCTGCACTGCGTCGGACGGCTCCCTTTTTTCAACAGCACCGTCGGTGGTGCCGGGTTCCTTTGCAACTCCGGGAAGAGCCGTATCACGGGGCCCCCTGGAGGTTTCGTTCTGATCTTTGCGCGGCCTGCCGCGGAATGGTTTGGCCTGCTCCTGCTTTTCCATGTTCAGGATCTCCGGTGTCGGATTCAGCGCCTGGTAATCGAGAATTTTGTAAATGAGGTCCTGCTTTTCAAGTTTTTCAACTTTTGGGATGTTGAACTGCTTGGCAATCACTCTGATCTCCGACAGCTCTTTGCTGTCGAGGGAAATAATGTCATACATGATGTAAATGTTTAATTGAATGTATAGTCAGTGTGAGATGAACTATGGGTTAGAAAATAAAGTTTGAAAGGATTGAAAACGCGAAAAAGAAATGCTCGTGGGGATTAAAATCATTGCAAAGATAGACATTATTCCTTTATTGTCAAGTTTTTTTCCCTAACCTCCTTCATCTCAACGGAAATCTTTTCTAATTTCGCAATGAATTTAACCATCCTGACATGTTACAGCGAATTCAATCCGTCTACCTGGCTGTCGTAGCCCTGGCCTGCCCCCTGCTGTTTTTTTTTCCGCTGGCAAAATATTATAATGACCTGCACGGCAATTATAAGTTTTTCATCTATGGGATCAGGTGCATGGATCCTGAGCCGAAAATCCATTTCAGCACCTTTTTCACCTCGCCCCTGATTTTCCTTGCCATCGCCTCATTTATCTTTGCCGTGGTCACCATCTTCAGTTTCCGGAACCGGATGCGCCAGATCCGCCTGTGCGCCTTCAACCTCATCACCAACATCGTGCTGATCATGGTGGTCTTTTTCTTCTATGCCACCCGGATACAATCCATGACCGGGATCGAGCCCGATTACAATTTCATCGGCATGGGGCTGCCCCTGTTGTCGATTGTGATGCTGATCCTCAGCAACAGGGCCATCCGCAAGGATGAATCGCTGGTAAAATCGGCCGACCGGCTGAGATGAACACGCGGCGGAAAACGCCTTACCTAGGAATATCAACCACCTCCAGGTCGCGCATGTTGTTCCCATCAATCACAAGGCGCACGGCTGTAACCGATTTGTGAATGCCATACTTCCCAGCCGCCCCCGGGTTGATATGCAGCAGGTTGTTTTGCTTATCATACATGACCTTCAGGATGTGCGAATGGCCTGCAACAAATAACAATGGCTTCTCCTGCGCGATGAGCCTCCGGGCCCTGGGATCGTACCTGCCGGGATAGCCCCCGATATGGGTCATCAGCACCCTCACCTGTTCAACCTGGAAAACCTGGTTTTCGGGAAATTCAATGCGCAATTCCTGGCCGTCGATGTTGCCGTAAACCGCCCGGAGGGGCCTGAGGCCGGCCAGCTGGCGGGCAACTCCAATGCTCCCGATGTCGCCTGCGTGCCAGATCTCATCAACCTCCGCGAAAAATGCGACGACGCGGGGATGCACAAAACCATGGGTATCTGATAAAATTCCTATCCGTGTCATCTTATTCCCTGGATTTTCTTCCGCAAAATTACGAAAAGCCGTCACCGGTCTTCAAACTTTCGGTTTTTACCCCCTGATTTTCGGTTCCGTGAATCAGGATTGGGTTAATTAACCTATTTTTGTCCTTTATTAGCGGATTTTCAATGGAAACTATTTTCATCCTCGTCAACGGGATCGGTTTTATCGCCCTGATCCTCCTGCTCTATTTCAGGACGGGCCGGGCGGGCAACAACACCCTGGCTGCCGATCTTGAGCAGCTCAGGCTTCGTATGGAAGCTTTGGGCAATGAAAAAACCACGGTCGAAGAAAGGGCCCGCATGCTGCAGTCACAGCTTGATGCGGCTTTAATGCAATCGTCGCTGAAAGATGAGGCGATCCTCACCCTGAACAGGGATCTATCGACCTGTACCTCCGAATATGCCAGCCTTCAAAAGAAGCTGGCGGAGCAGCAGGCGGACATTGAAAAGCTACAGGATAAATTCAGGCTGGAGTTTAAGAATCTTGCGAACGAGATCCTGGAGGAAAAGACCCAGAAGTTTACCGATCAGAACAAGCTTCGCCTCGACGAGATCCTCAAACCTCTCGGGGAGAAGATCAGGGATTTTGAAAAAAAGGTCGAAGAAACCTACGACAAGGAATCGAAACAGCGGTTTTCGCTCGAACGCGAAATCAGGAACCTTGCCGATCTGAACCAGCAGATCAGCAAGGAGGCGAGCAACCTTACCAACGCCCTGAAAGGACAATCCAAAACCCAGGGTAACTGGGGGGAGGTGATCCTGGAGACCATCCTGGAAAAGTCGGGACTGACACGCGACCGCGAATTTTTCGTGCAGCCATCTTACACCAACGACCAGGGGAAACGGCTCCAGCCCGACGTCATCGTGGCCTACCCGGGAGAACGGAACGTGGTGATCGACTCCAAGGTTTCGCTGGTTGCCTATGAACGGTATGCATCGGCCGAAACAAAAGAGGATCAGGACCTTGCCGCGAGGGACCACCTGCTCTCGGTACGGAACCATATTTCGGACCTCAGCAGCAAAAACTACCAGGATATCTACACCCTGAAAAGCCTTGATTTCGTCATGCTTTTCATGCCGATCGAACCTGCTTACATGCTGGCCGTTCAATATGACCAGAACCTGTGGAACTATGCCTATGAAAAGCGCATCCTGCTCATCAGCCCGACCAACCTGATCGCGGCGCTTCGCATGATCGCCAACCTGTGGCGTGTTGAATACCAGAACAAAAACGCCATGGAGATAGCGCGCCAGAGCGGCGAGTTGTACGACAAGTTCACCGGGTTCATCGACGACCTGCTGGATATCGGGAGCCGGCTCGAGGGCACCCGCAAAGCCTATGAAGCATCCATGAACAAACTGTCGACCGGCAAAGGAAATCTCATCCGGAGGGTGGAAACCATCAGGACGCTGGGGGCCAAGGCGGGCAAGGTGATTCCGAAGTCGCTACTGGACAGGTCGGAGGAAGAAATGACGAGTGACGAGTGACGAGTGACGAGTGACGAATGACAAGTTTTAGACAGGTAAAAAAGGGATTATGAAGAAAGAGACGTATATTTATGGGATCAGGCCGACCATCGAAGCCATCAAGGCGGGGAAAGAGCTTGAAAAGATATTCCTCCAGAACGGGCTGAAGGGTGACGGTTTCCGCGACCTGTTCGGGCTAATCAAGGAGCTGGAAATACCTTTCCAGTTTGTTCCCATCGAGAAACTCAACCGCCTGTCGCGCCAGAACCACCAGGGGGTGATCTCCTACGTGTCGGAAATCACCTACCAGCGGCTGGAGGACATCGTTCCGTATGTTTTTGAACAGGGGCGCATGCCGCTTTTCCTGATCCTTGACCGGGTGACTGATGTGCGCAACGTGGGTTCCATCGCGCGTACGGCTGAATGTTCGGGCGTCGACGGGCTGATCTTCCCCGCCAGGGGTTCCGCCCAGATCAATTCGGACGCCATCAAGACCTCGGCCGGCGCTCTTTACAAACTGCCGGTGGTGCGTTCGCAGAACCTTAAAGAATCCATCCAGTTTCTGCGCGACAGCGGGCTGATCATCGCGGCCGCAACGGAAAAAACGGAAAAGGAATACACGCAGGTCGATTTTAACCGGCCCATGGCCCTGATCATGGGGTCGGAAGGAGAGGGAATTTCGGAGGAATACCTGAAACTTACCGACGAGGTGGTGCGCATCCCCCTGCACGGCGAGATCGAATCGCTCAATGTATCGGTGGCAGCCGGCGTTATCCTGTTTGAAGCACTTCGCCAAAGAAATATAAAATAATTCACCGGATGAAATACCTGTACAAATTCACCCCTGAAATAATCCTGGTTTTATACGTCATGATTTTCCTGGTGTTCAAATCCCCGGAAAAATCGTGGGACCGGGTAATCAACAGCGATGGAAAAGGTTATTATGCTTACCTGCCGGCCATTTTTATATACCACGACCTGCAATTCAAATTCGTGGAGCAGTATGAAACGCAATATTATCCTTCCAACCGTGCTGTATTCAAGGAGTTCAGGAATGATGCCGGAACCCGGAAGGTGGATAAATATTTCCCGGGGATGGCGGTGCTGTGGCTGCCTTTCTTCCTCTTCGGACATGTCATGGCGTGGCTGGAGATTTATCCCATGGACGGATATTCGCTCCCATACCAGTACTCGATTGCCCTTTCGGCGTTGCTTTTTCTATGGCTTGGCGCCCGGTGGCTGAAAAAATTGCTGAAACTTTTCGGTTCGGATGAAAGTACAGCCGCAGGCATCACCTTCGCGACCATCCTGGGCACAAACCTTATTTTTTTTACGATTGTCGAGCCCTCCATGACCCATGTTTACTCCTTCGCACTCATCACGGGGTTCATGTACGCCGTCTATCATTTATTCCACCATTTCCATGCCAAATGGTTTGTACGATCGCTGCTGGCCTTCACCCTGGTTTTCCTGATCAGGCCCACCAACGGCCTTGTCGTGATCCTTATACCATTCATTGCAGGTAGCCGCGTTGTGCTGAAAGAGACCTTCAGCAAGATCACCTCCGATAAGAAAACCCTTCTGCGGGGATTCGCGCAGGCATTGATTCTGCTTGCCGTTCCACTGGTATTGTGGTACCTGCAAACCGGGAAATGGATCGTGTACAGCTACGGCGATGAAAAACTGGGGTTCCTGCATCCTCATTTCCTCAGCATCCTGTTCAGTTACAATCGTGGATGGTTCGTGTATACGCCGATCGCTTTTGTTTCGATGTTCGGGCTGGCTGGCCTCTACAGGCAAAACCGCTTCAGGTTTTTCTGGTTGCTTGGATTCCTGCTCCTGTTCATCTACGTGATGTCATGCTGGTGGGTATGGTATTATGCCTCAAAATGCGGTCAGCGCGTATTCATCGATCTCTATGCAATTGTCGGGATATTGTTGCTGTTCCTGTTTAAATCGGTGAAGGATGTTGTTTGGAAACAGTTGCTGACGGTGCTGGTGGTTCTGCTGGTGTCGTTGAACCTCCTGCAATTCTACCAGCATACCCAGTGGATCTTCCCGCCATACAACATTACCGGTGCCAATTACCGGGACTCCTTTTTCAGTCTCCATCGCAAAGCGAAGGTGTTTATTCCCGATGAGAGCGTTGCGGCCGTAAAATCCTTCACCCATGATATGGAAAGTGACAAGGGCCTCGCCTGGATGAACGAAAGAACACGCAACAACCTGGTTTATCACCAGGGGCACTGGTCATCGCTTGTGGAAAAAAAGATTCCTTACAGTGTTGGACTGGAAACGCGCATCGATTCACTCTTCACGACTGCAAACCGCGTGATCAGGGTCAGCGCGTGGGTCCTGGCACCGAAAGATGCAAGCGATCCCACGCTGGTGGTCGATTACCAGACGAAAGGAAAAAGTGTGAGCTACAACCAGTTCATTCTCGACAAGTTTGTAGCCGTCGGGAAATGGACAAAGATCGAGGCGGCTTATTATGTCCCGGGGAACCTTGCGCCGAACAGCGTTGCAAAGATCTACTTTTTCAACCCGTCCCTCTATTACTGGCTGTATGTGGACGACCTTCAGATTGATTTCTGTTCGCTCAGGGATGAACCTGATTTCAGGAAGATTGAAGGGGTCCTGTTGCCTGAAAAGGTCAACCTGTAAGGATGTTTTTCATGTTTTTTATCAACATCGGATACTTGCGGTTTAACATGACAACTCCCTTTTCCCAATGTATATCCTGAAAATCAGGGGTACTGATAAGATTCCGGATTATATCCAGATCCGCGATGATTCCTTTACCCTCATAGCCTATTTCAAGATTTCCCGTCCTGGGTCGGCGCTCGCCCGGTGCAACCTGCTGCACAGGCTGGAGGAGATCCTTGCCACCGCCGATAAAATGGAATATGGCATCATGGAGAAAATTGAACTTTAACCCGACAATTCGGAGCAATTCGCTATTTTTGTCAAAACCGAACAGACCTGCATGACCGGCGCCAACATCATCGAACTCGACAAAGTTTCCGTTTTCCAGAATGAAAATCTCATCCTGGCCAATGTATCCCTGACCATTCAAACCGGGGAATTCCTTTACCTGATCGGGAAAACGGGAAGCGGCAAAAGCAGTCTTCTGAAAACCATTTACGCAGAATTGCCGGTCAGGAGCGGCGCCGCAATGGTAGCCGGGTTCAACCTGCAGACACTCCGGACCAGGGAGGTCCCGTTTTTACGGCGTAAACTGGGGATCGTGTTCCAGGATTTCCAGCTGCTGATGGACCGTTCGGTCAATGAAAACCTATTTTTCGTCATGCGCTCAACCGGCTGGAAGGATAAGCGGCAGATGCAGAAACGGTTGCTGGAGGTGCTTGCCAAGGTGAACCTTGGAAACAAGGGTTCGAAGATGCCTCACCAGCTTTCGGGTGGTGAACAGCAGCGCGTGGCCATTGCACGCGCCCTGGTGAACGACCCCGAGGTGATCCTGGCCGATGAGCCCACCGGGAACCTCGATCCCGAAAGTTCCGAAGGGATCATCAGCCTGCTGATGGATATTTCCAAAACAGGCCGGGCCGTGGTAATGGCGACGCATAATTATACGTTTTTCAACAAATACCCGGCCCGTACGCTGATATGTGAAAACGGGAAAGTGATCCCCTTTTAGGCGCCCAGTGTGGCAACCATGACGGCTTTTATGGTGTGAAGGCGGTTCTCGGCCTCATCAAAAGCAATGGAAGCAGGCGACTCGAAAACATCCTCGGTGACCTCCAGACCATCCAGCCCGTATTTTTTAAAGATGTCGAGTCCCACCTCGGTATCTTTATTGTGAAATGCGGGCAGGCAGTGCATGAATTTGGTTTTCGGGTTCCCGGTCATGGCCATCATTTTCGCGTTGACCTGGTATGGCAGCATCTCTTTGATGCGCTCGTCCCACAGATCCTTGGCTTCGCCCATCGATAACCAGACATCGGTATAAATGAAATCGACCCCCTTTACTCCCTCCTGGACATTTTCAGTAAGGGTGATCTTCGCCCCGGTTTCTTTGCCGATGGCACGGCATTGTTCAACGAGGGCTGCATCGGGCCAGTATTTCTTCGGAGCGCAGGCACGGAAATCCATGCCCATTTTCGAGGCGCCTACCATCAGGGAGTTGCCCATGTTGTTCCGGGCATCGCCGCAGTATGCAAAGGCAACCTGGTGAAGGGGTTTGTCCGAATGTTCAATCATGGTCAGGAAGTCGGCCAGTATCTGGGTGGGGTGGAATTCGTTTGTCAGGCCGTTCCAGACGGGAACACCCGCGTATTTTCCAAGCTCTTCCACGATCGATTGCCCGAAACCGCGGTATTCGATGCCGTCGTAAATCCTGCCAAGAACCCTGGCCGTATCCTTCATGGTCTCTTTTTTGCCGATATGCGATCCTTCCGGGCCCAGGTAGGTGACACGGGCGCCCTGGTCGAACGCGGCAACCTCGAAAGCACACCGCGTGCGGGTCGAGGCCTTTTCGAAGATCAGGGCGATGTTTTTGCCTTTAAGGCGCGGCTGTTCGGTGCCGGCATATTTCGCCTTTTTAAGGTCCATGGCCAGATCGAGTAAAAATTTGATTTCCTGCGGCGTGAAATCCAATAATTTTAAAAAATTCCTGTTGCGAAGGTTGAATGACATAAAGATGATTTTAGATTTACGAATTACGATTTACGATTTAAATTTTAGCCGGTGTTTAACAAGACAGATTGGTGAACGACCTGGATCATTCAGCTTAACATGGTGCGCAAAATTAAGAATTTCATATTTCCCTGCAAAGAAACATCCTCGACCCAGAACCCTGTTTTCAAATTTTCGCCATTTCGCCATTTCGCTATTTCGCTATTTCGCTACCTCGCTACATCGCTACCTCGCTACCTTGTTATTCGCTCACCACCGGCGACATCTGCACATCCCTCCCCGAGGGCCGCTGGAAAGCTTTCAGCCCGAATTCGGGCAGGCCGGCAAGGATATGTTCGAACAGGCTTGCCTGGAAATCTTCGAAACCGGCAAGGTCGGTGGGTGTATAGTAACCGTACATCTCGATCGGAAGTCCGTTCTCGGTTGGCTGCAGCAGTCTCACCATGATGGAGGCGTCCTTGTTGAGATACGGGATACTCCTGAGGTACCCGAGGAGGTATTCTCGGAACAGGCCCAGGTTGGTGGTCGTTCCGGGTTCGACGGTTCTATCCTTGTCAATATATTTTTTTTCCTTCAGGTTCTCCAGGATCAACTGGTCGGTGAAGCGGATGGATCCCAGGTCGATCAGGATCGATCTTTTCATGCGGCGACCACCGGCCTCTCCCATGCTGCGCCAGTTCTGGAACGAATCGGAGATCAGGGTATAGGTAGGGATGCAACTCACGGAATTGTCGAAATTCCTGACCTTCACCGTTACGAGCGAGACATCTATTACGGTACCATCGGTGTTGTTCTTCGGCATGGTGATCCAGTCGCCGATATGCAGCATCTTGTTGTTCGACAACTGCACCCCGGCTACAAATCCAAGGAGGCTGTCCTTGAAGATGAGCATGATCACGGCCGACATCGCACCAAGCCCGGCAAGCAGCGTCAGGGGCGACTGTCCGATGAGCACCGAGATCATGGCAATGCCGCCAACCACCCAGGTGACGATCTTGCCGATCTGCACATAGCCTTTGATCGGTTTGGCGTTCGACATGTCGAGATCCCCGTAGATGTGATAAACGGCATTTAAAAAGGAGACGATGACCATAAGCACGACCCAGGTCATGTAGAGATGCACCCCGAGTTCAATGTATTTGATGGCCTCCGGGTATTTTGAAATGCTGGGGGCCAGCGAAACATTGAGTACCAGCGCCGGTAAAAGCAGTGCCAGCCGGGTAAACACCTTTTGTTCGTAAAGATGGTCATCCCATTTGCTCACCGAGCGTTCCACCAGCCTTTTGAGAAATTTGTTGATGATGAACTTTGCAATGTAATATACGATGATGGAGCTGATCAGGATCAGGATCAGCGAAGAGAAGTCGGCCAGGTAACCGGCAAAGGTGCCGGAAAATCCCCAGTCGACGAGGGTCGCTTTAAAGCCTGTGTTCAGGGTCTGGGTGGAAACGGTTTGCATATGGAATAGGTATGAAATCGGGAAGAAATTAAAAAATTAAAAATTAAAAATTACGCATGCACAGCTATGTTTGTCCCCGGGCTTTCTTTCAGGGAACGACAACATTCAGGGACAAGGGGTTTATTTTTATGGATAATTCTTTTCCCATGATCATGGGATCGCCGTCGAGATGAATGCTTTTTCCTTTTTTCCGGATCAGGGTCACCTCTTTCCCCCGGATGATCTCCACATAACGGGTCCGGTCAAATCTTTTCAGGAAAAGCAGCGGGGCCAGGAATATGGTTTTCCATTCGGGGACCTTCCCGACGATACAGACATCGATATAACCGTCGCTGACACTGGCTGAGGGGTTGATGGAGGTGTTGTTGCCGAACTGGCTGGAGTTGGCAAAACTTACCAGCAGGGCCCTGCGTTTATAAGTTTTACCGTCAATGATCAGCGTGTACTGCTTTGGTTTGTAGTTTTTATAGGAGCCGGCCGTGATCTTAAAATAGGTGGAAAATCCACGTTTCCCCGCCACCGCGAACTTCTTGGCAACGGATGCATCAAAACCCACGCCGGCGACATTGACAAACAGCTGGTCGTTGATGGTGGCCGTATCGATTTTTTCGATCTTCCCGGTACCGATCATCCGGATGGCACGTTTCAGGTTCATGGGGATGTTGAGATGACGTGCCAGTCCGTTCCCTGAACCGGCAGGCACGATCGCGAGCGCGGTGTCGGTTCCGACAAGTCCCGACGCTGTTTCATTTACTGTACCGTCTCCGCCCACCGCCACCACGATGTCATAGCCATCCAGCGCCGCCTTCCGGCTTATTTCCGTGGCATTTCCGGGGGCATCGGTGTAGGCGACCCCGGTATGGAAGCGTTCCGGGTCAAGCAACCCGCCAACCAGCCTTTCCACCTTTTTCTGCCTCCCGATCCCCGAAACAGGGTTGATGATGAAAAGAATCCGTTTTTGCTTCTGTTCAGAGGTCATACGATCACGATCATTTCAAAATATCCGGTTGCCCGGTCAATCCAAAAGAGTCCTTTGTTTTTTCCCGGCAACCAGGTCAGCGGTTGTTGTCGATGATCATGCGGTTTTCAATCAGCCGGTTGTTATACTGCTGGATGTATGCCTTCAGAAAAAGTTCCAGCTTTCCCTTTTCAGGCAGCCTGGCGGCAGCCAGGTTATCTTTCTGCATGGGATCCTTCGACAGGTTGAATAAGGCGGTACAGCGGCTGCCGTCATGCTCCATGTAGTATCCATCCTTCATAAGTCCGTAAGTTCCGCTGATATAATGGATGGAGAAATTGTTCACGGCTGAGACACTGTCAAAAAGGTCGTTTCCGAAAGCCAGGTAATCCTTACCGTATCCCAGGTAGTTCAAAACGGTAGGCATGACATCCGCCTGCTGCGCAACCGCCGTGCTTTTTCCCCGAAGGTCGCTTCCCGGTTTAAAGAAAAGGAGCGGCACGGCATACTGTCCAGCATCAGTCTGGTAGTAGGGATAGTATCCTTCCGAAGTATGGTCGGCTGTGATCACAAACAAGGTATTCCTGTACCATGGCATGTGCCGGGCTGTGTGAAAGAATTCACCCAGTGAATAGTCGGCGTACATGATGCTTTGCTGGATGGGCAGTTTGCCGGTGCGGAAGACGTTGACAAATTTTGCCGGGACATAATAGGGATGATGCGATGAAATGGAAAACAGGGCGGCGGCAAAGGGTTGTTTAAACCCATTGATCGTCCGGGCGGTATACTGGAAAAACTCCTCATCCCTGATGCCCCATTTCCCGTCGTAATCACGGTCGTTGTTGTATTCCGACCGGCCATAATAGTGGTCAAACCCGACCAGGCGGGTGTAGGAGTCGAATCCCATGGTGCCGTTGGTCCCGCCGTGAAAGAATGCGGTGGTGTAACCAAAGGGTTTCAGCAATCCGCCGATGCTCGAGTACTTCCCTCCCGCATATCCCGACTGGATAAAGGATTCGTTCATCAGCGATGGTATCCCCGACAGCACCGAGGGGATACCCTGGATCGAGGTTTTGCCGTTGGCAAAGGCATCGAAATACAACCCGCAACGGATCAGCGAATCGAGGAAAGGGGTAAAACCCTGGTAGCGCCCGTCGTCAAGCGACCGGTTCAACGACCCGATATGCTCACGTGAAAAACTCTCCAGGATAATGATCATCACGTTGTAATTTTTGAACCCGGCCTTCCCGGGATGGTGAACCGGCGTATAAATATTTTCCAGTTCACGCTCTTTTTTAAACCATGTGACACTCTTCAGCGCTTCGTGGTTGATGGTTTTCACTATAGAAAACGGGGTGTTCAAAACCATGGGGATGAATTTGGCCTGGGTGTAATTACCCGCTGTCATAATGGAGACCGGCCGCAGCTGCGTTCCACCACGTATTCCAACAACAGCCAATACCATGAGAACAATGGCAATGAGGGTGTTGCCCGCAAAAGAACCGAACCCTGCTCCCTTTTTCGCACCCTGATGTGCGACCCTGAACCGGGAGGCAACAAATACCAAAAGCACAACGAACAGAACCCAGATAATGGCAATATACCAGAAATCATGAAGGAACTGCGGAATCAGCTTGCTGAAGTCACCGCCGACCCCCACATAGGAAAAAATGTCGGCAGTTAGCCGCTTGAGCGTAAACCTGAAATAGATGGTGTCGCCAAAGTTTGTCATCAGGGCAAAAGAATTGATCAGGTAAAAATATCCGTTGGCAATGCCCTGGTAAATCCTGTTATACCTGAACGGGAAAGGCACCAGGCACATGATGATGAACGGTACGTTGATCATGAGAACCGCCGAAAGATCGAACCGTATGCCTATGGCGAACATTTTCAGTATCTCCAAAGTACCGGGTCCTGAAAAGTAACCGAGGTTGAAAACGTAGAACAATATCCGTGAGCCGCTGAAGAGTATAAGAAGGAGCAGCAGTTTCATCATCATCACGAAATAGATGTTGCCTGTGGCCGGGTGCCTGCCTCTTTTACCTGATTTGCCGGTACTGCGGGGTCTGGATCGTTTAACGGGTTTTCTTGACATGTAGGCTGTTGTAAGAAGTCTGCAAAATTAAAGCAATCGGGGGATTAAATGCAGATATTTTTTAAACACAACTGCAGTAGAGGAAACCGCCCCGGCAACAGGCGTCGCAACTTAATCGAGGGGGTCACGGCCCCCTGAAAAACAGGCCTGAAAATGGCAGGTGCATTACCTCGCGACGCCGGGCTTATCCATGGATCATGGAAAAGAGGCTGAGAGAGCTGAAGTTACGCCTGTCCGGGGTATTCGCGTGACACGTCAATTCAGCCGGTAATTTTCAAGATAATTTCAAATTACTCAAATAAACCTCTAAATTTGTCTGTTGACATTCCCCGGTTTTCAGGAATACAGGCACCTGTATTTCGCAGCAGGAAGCCGGTTTTTCCTTGAACCGGTTGTACGAAAAATTTCTTCCGTTCGGAGTATGACAAACATTTGATCAGATGAAAACAGAACAGCATATCTTTTCCGAAGCCGGCGGATGGAGCCCCGTCACCGGACAAGGACCGGGAAGCCGGGCACAGCTTGTTTTTTTATTCGGGAACCGGGAACTCCTCAAAACACATGTGCATTATGATTACATCAGGACCCTTTACCCCGCTGCCCGGATCGTGGGGTGTTCCACTTCCGGCGAAATATGCCAGGAACAGGTGTTCGACAACCGCATCGTATGCACGGCCGTGTGGTTTGAGAAATCCATCATAAGGATTGCCGAAGAGCAGATCAACTCGATGGATGACAGTTTTTTGGTCGGGGAAAAGCTTGCCGCAAAACTTGATGCCGCCGACCTGGTCCATGTCATGGTTTTGAGCGAAGGGCTCACCATCAATGGCAGCGAACTTACAAAGGGACTGAACCACCAGTTGGGCAACAGGATCCCTGTTACCGGCGGACTGGCGGGCGACCAGGCCAGTTTCAGCGAAACGGTCATTGTCTGCGATCATCCCGGGAGGAAAAACATGGTACTGGCCATCGGATTTTACGGGCAGCATCTGAAGGTTGGCTACGGCTCGATGGGCGGTTGGGATTCTTTCGGCGTCGACCGCGAAGTGACCCGCTCAAAGGGGAACATTCTTTATGAACTCGACGGTCAGCCGGCGCTCGAACTCTACAAAAGATACCTGGGCAAACATGCCGATCATCTGCCTGCCTCCGCCCTTCTCTTTCCGTTGAATCTGAAAATCAGGGAGGTGGATACTTCTGTGGTCAGGACTGTCCTGTCGGTAAACGAATCGGACGGAAGCATGATCTTTGCCGGCGACATCCCGCAGGGAGAATATGTCCGGCTTATGAAAGCGAACTTCGACCGCCTGATCGACGGGGCAAACGACGCCGCGGAGATGTCGAAGACCAGTTTAAGAGAGGCTGAACCCGATCTTGCCATCCTGATCAGCTGCGTCGGGAGGAAACTGGTGCTGAAGCAAAGAGTTGAAGAGGAGTTGGAGGTGATCCGTGAAGTTTTCGGGGCACACACCACCATGACCGGTTTCTATTCCTACGGCGAAATTTGCCCGCTCAGGCCTTTTGAACAAAGATGTGAACTCCACAATCAAACCATGACAATTACGGTATTCAAAGAAGATTAAGCTTTGCTCATCATGGAAAATTCGCTGAACAAATTGCTTCTTCGCCAGATTAAAAGGCATTTCGGGTCTGCCGAAAACCTCCCGGGGGAGTTCCGTGACTTTGTCAGGGACATTGACAGCACCTACAGGAATTTCGAGGAAGACGCCCAGTTGCTTCAGAATTCCATTGAAATAAGTTCCCAGGAACTTCGTGATGGAATCCTCAAGCAGAAACAGGACGCCCGGTTGCAGAAGGAGACCATCAACAAGATCAAAGAGGCCATCAACGCCCTTAATCCTGACGAAACGGCCAGGATTTCAGATCATGATTTAACCCCTGCCGACAGCACTTTCCTTTTTGATTCGCTCATCCAACTGATCGAAGACCGGAAACACGCGGAAAACGCATTGCAGCAAAGCAACAAAAAATGGGAAGCGATCATCTCCGCCTCTCCCGACGGCATCGGAATGATTTCTCCCGACGGGAAGGTGCAGTTGCTTTCGGATAAACTTGCGAGGATGTACGGCTTTTCAATCGAAGAAAAAAATGATTACATCGGCAGGCCCATCCTTGAATTCATCGACCCTTCCGATCACGGGCATCTCATGCATAACCTGGACAACCTGCTCAACGGTACAAACGAAAACCGGATCACCGAATACCTTGCCATTAAAAAGGACAAAACCAGGTTTTACGTGGATGTCAACTCCTCGATCCTGGTTGGCATGGACGGCAAACCCGAAAGCATCCTCTTCATTGAACGGGATGTCACCGCCCGCAAGCAGGATCAGGAAACGCTGCAAAACGAACGCACGCTTTTCAGAACGATCATCGACCTGATCCCCGATGCCGTTTACGTGAAGGATACGGCGGGGAGAAAACTGCTCGCCAATCCGACCGAAGTTCATTTTGCCGGGAAAAATTCGGAGGAGGAAATCATCGGCCGGACCGACTTCCAGATTTATCACGGACATGAGGCGACGCGGGCTCAGGAGGAGGACCGGTATGTCGTCCGCACCGGCAACCCTGTGCTGGATGTTGATGGGAAACTGATCGATAAAGACGGCAAACTTCACTGGTTGCTGGTTTCAAAGGTGCCCCTGAAGGATATTCATGGTAAAATCATTGGGATTGTCGGGATCACCCATGACATTACGGAACGCAAGGAGGCGGAAGACCACCTGAAACAGGTTTCAACCCGCCTCGCACTTGCCACACGCGCCAGCGGTGTAGGGGTATGGGACCTCGACATTGTCAACAATTCGCTTCTTTGGGAGGACCAGATGTTTGCATTGTACGGCGCCGCAAAGGAGGATTTCGGGGTTGGTGCCGAAACCTGGCTTGAAAAGATTCATCCCGACGACCGGGCAGCTGCTGAAGCTGAGATCAGGATGGCCGTAAGCGGGGAGAAGGAGTTCAATACCGAATTCAGGGTGATCTGGCCCGATGGCTCCGTTCACAACCTGAGGGCCCTGGCCGCTGTGGTTCGCGACGATAACGGCAAACCGGTGCGCATGATCGGGACAAACTGGGATATTTCCGAACAGAAGGAAAACGAAGCGGCCCTGATCAATGCGAAACAGACCGCGGATATTGCCAGCAAAGCCAAATCGGAGTTCCTCGCAAACATGAGCCATGAGATCCGGACACCCCTCAACGGGGTCATCGGCTTCACCGACCTGTTGCAAAAGACTCCCCTGAACAAGATACAGAGGCAGTATGTTGAAAATGTGAACACATCGGGGCACTCCCTGCTCGGGATCATCAACGACATCCTTGACTTTTCGAAAATCGAAGCAGGCAAAATGGAACTGGATTTCATCAGGACCGATATCATCGAACTTGCAGGGCAGACCTCCGACATCATTAAATTCCATGCCTCGCAGAAAAACATCGAACTGCTCCTGAACATCCAGCCCGAAATGCCGCGTTTTGCCCTAGTCGACCCAACCAGGCTGAAACAGATCCTCATCAACCTGCTTGGCAATGCCGTGAAATTCACCTCCGAAGGCGAGGTGGAACTGAAGGTCTCCTTTACAAAAAAGGATGATGTTTCGGGATATTTCATGTTTTCCGTCCGAGATACGGGGATCGGCATCAGCGAAGCGCAGCAGAAGACGCTGTTCAGGGCGTTCACGCAGGCAGATTCATCGACTACACGCAAATTCGGCGGAACCGGGCTGGGGCTTACGATTTCAAACATGCTGGCCGAAAAAATGGGCAGCAAAATAGAGATCCGGAGTGAACCCGGCAAGGGGTCCTGTTTCTTCCTTACCATTGAAACGGGTTATGAAAAAGGCGAAAAACTGCATGCGGGAAGCCTGACGGACATCCATCGCATCCTGGTCATCGACGACAACGAGAACAACCGCATCATCCTCGAACATACCTTTCAAAACTGGGGGATCGCCTTTACCGGCATCGACAGCGGGCTTGGGGCCATGGACATCATTCGTGGTTCGGATCCCTTCGATGTGATCATTGTCGACTACAACATGCCCGTTCTCAACGGGATAGACACCATCAGGATGATCAGGGAGCACCTGAACCTGGTGACGGAAAAACAGCCGGTGATCCTCCTGCACAGTTCGTCTGACGATATCGGGATCTACGAGGAGTGCAAAAAACTGGGTGTAAGGTTCAATCTTACGAAACCCGTAAAATCGCAGGAACTCTTCCATTATCTGAAAAACATCCATACCCTGCCTGCCCAGGAGAACAGGGAACCCGAAAATATCAGTTATGGCCTGCCGGTTTCTCCATTGTATGACAAATCGCCCGTCATCCTGGTTGCAGAGGATGTCGCGCTCAACATGCTGCTGGTGACCACGATCATCAGGCAGATGATCCCCAATGTAACCATCCTGGAAGCCAACAGCGGAAAAGAGGCCTTCGATACGGTTATCGCCGTCAATCCCGACCTGGTCCTGATGGATGTCCAGATGCCCGATGTAAGCGGCATTGACGGAACCATCCAGATCAGGGATCACGAAAAGGGCACCGGCCGCCATATCCCGATCGTTGCCCTGACCGCAGGGGTGATCAAGGGAGAAAAAGAGCGGTGCATGCAGGCCGGGATGGATGATTTCCTGACCAAACCCATCGACAAGGAGGCCCTTCATAAAATCATCGAAAAATATCTCATCCGGCCCGCTGAGGAAGCAAGGGCAGTCATAGAGCATATCACCTCCGCGGACTTCGGGCTCCATTTTGATAAACCGGCATTTCTCGACAGGATCGACCACGATCCGGTGGTGTTCGATTTTCTCGTGGCCAGCGCCAGGGAGAAATTCCCGGCCGACCTGGAAAAACTCAGGGTGAGCATCAACGGGGAGGACCCTCCGGCAATTTACGAGGCGGCCCATTCGGTGAAAGGAGCTGCCCTGAACATGGGATTTAACGAACTGGGCCGGATTGCCGGCGAAATAGAGCTGTTCAGGGAAACCCGGGAAGGGAACCTCGACGGTAAACTCAATGAGATCATGGCGGAGTGGAAACTGGTTCGGGCATTATTGGAGGCACCCCCGGAATCGCCCTCCCCTGCCGGTCTTCCGTGAACCTGTGTCCGTCATGTTCCGGCATTGAAGAGTTCAAACCACTCCTGCACCCGCCTGTCGGTACGCCTGCAGGCTTCAACAACAATTTTGCCAGCCGCAATCGAATCTTCCAGCGCATCGTGATGTCTGAATTCAATTCCCAGGTGGCTGGCCACATTTGCAAGATTATACCCTCCTTTTGAGAACTGCTGCCAGGTGTGGCGAACGATCCTCGACGAGTCAAGCCAGCGGATGTTGATCGGCCGGAGGTCAAACCGCGCGTAAGCACGCGCAAACGCCTGCACGTCGAAGGAGGTATGATGAACCACGATGTTCCCCGCTAAAAGTTGTTTCAGCAGGGGATATACCTCGGTGAACGATGGCGCCAGCTGTACCATATCCTCTGTGATCCCGTGGATGCGGACATTGGTGTAATGGAAAAAACTTTCCGGATCGATCAGCGACACCCACGTGTCAACCACCTCCCCGTTCTCGAACTTGCCGATCCCGATCTGGCAGATGGTCGATGAATCGTAATTGGCCGTCTCAACATCCAGTGAAAAAAACTTCATGGCTCAAAAAAATGGGTTCCCTCTAAATTGCGGCAATAATACCTGTTTTTTTTCTATTTTTGTCTGTTCATTTATTAACACTAACCAACCCGTGCGATGGGAGAAACAGCAACTACCGGCAACAAAGGCAAAGGGGTCCGCTCCGACTGCTTTGTCACCCTTGAACTTACCGGCGAAGGAGGGATTCAGCTTACGGTTGAATCGAAGGTGGCCGTGATGTACGGCGAAACGATCCGGAAAGAGGCGATGGAAATACTTGGCTTCTTCGGGGTTGAAAATGCAATCGTAAAAATTGAAGATTCGGGGGCCCTGTCGCTGGTACTTGCCGCCCGCCTCGAGGCGGCCATCAAAAAGCTGATCACCACCGATAAAGCCTGGATTCCCGGAATCCTTGAAGAGAACCACATCGGTACCACCAGGGATCGCAACAGGTTTTCGCGCCTCTACCTGCCCGGGAATTCACCCAGCCTGATGATTAACGCAGGGATCCACAAACCCGACGGGATCATCCTCGACCTGGAGGATGCCGTGGCCCCCGATAAAAAAGACGAGGCCCGGTTCCTGGTCCGCAACGCCCTTTGCGCCATCGATTTTTACGGCGCCGAGCGCATGGTGCGCATCAACCAGGGTGAAAGAGGCCTCGAAGACCTGGAGTACATCATTCCCTATAACGTCAACCTGGTGCTGCTGCCGAAATGTGAAAAGCCGGAACAGCTGCTGGCCGTTGCCGGGCATATCCAAAGGATCAGGGAAAAACACAACCGGCACAACCCTGTGTGGCTTATGCCGATCATCGAAAGCGCGCTCGGGGTGATCAACGCTTACCCGATCGCCGCGTGTTCGCCGGATACCGTCGCGATTGTCATCGGGCTTGAAGACTATACCGCCGACCTGGGCACCCGTCGCACGGCCGAAGGTGCAGAATCGTTCTTTGCCCGCAGCATGGTGGTCAATGCCGCACGCGCCGCCGGCATCCAGCCCATCGACTCGGTGTTCTCGGATGTGGGCGACATGGAAGGCCTTCGCCAGAATGTACTGCGCTCCAAGGCGCTGGGCTTCGACGGCATGGGGTGCATCCACCCGCGCCAGATCGTGGCCATCCATGAAACCTTCGCCCCTACGCCCGAAGAGATCGAAAAAGCAAAAAAAATCGTATTTGCATTTCACAGGGCGCAGGAACTGGGACTCGGCGTGGTTGCCCTCGGCACGAAAATGATCGATCCGCCTGTCGTGAAACGCGCACTCAGCACCATCAACCTCGCGCTGAAAATGAACAAACTCGCTGAAAACTGGAGGGAACAATATGAGCAAATATGATAAACTTGTTACCAATGCAGCGGGCCGCATCGTGCCGACGGTGGTCAACGGAAAACCCGCCATACCCTACATGGGCGTTGGAAAATACAAGCCCGAAGGCTTCCGGGCGGCCCCGAAACTGACCAGCTGCGCCGATTTCCCGGCCGACGGCAACAAAGTGGTTGCCGGGCTGAAAGAGGCCCTGGTCAAATCAGGACTTTCCGACGGCATGACCATATCGACCCACCACCATTTCCGCAACGGCGACCTGGTGGCGACCCAGATCTTCGACATCGCCCACGAAATGGGGATCAAAGACCTGGTTTGGTACCCCTCGGCCTCCTTTCCGTGCCATGAACCGATGACAAAATACCTCGAAGACGGAACCATCAACCGCATCGAAGGCAGCATGAACGGTGCCCTCGGCAGGTTCACCTCCGAAGGCCGGATGAAGGGACTCGGGGTGCTTCGCTCCCATGGCGGCCGCTACCAGGCCGTGCAGGATGGCGAAGTTCACATCGATATTGCCGTCATTGCGGCACCTACCGCCGATTCATTCGGCGATGCGAACGGCGTGAACGGACCGGCTGCATGCGGACCGCTGGGTTTTGCCCTGGCCGACTCGCAGTATGCCGACAAGGTGATCATCGTCACCGACAACCTGGTGCCTTTTCCCTGCCTTCCCTGGCAGATCAATGGCAACTATGTTGATTATGTAGTGGTTATGGACCGGATCGGGATCCCCGAAAAGATCGTCAGCGGAACCACTGAAATTACCAAAAGTCCCGACAGGCTCCTGCTGGCCGAATGGTCGGCAAAATTCTGCGACGAAGCAGGTCTGATTTACGACGGGTTCTCCTTCCAGGCCGGGGCCGGCGGAACAGCCCTTTCGATCGGGATCTATTTTTCGGAAATCCTGCGACAACGGGGCTGGAAAGCACGGTTTGCCCGCGGAGGCAGCAACAAATACCTCGTGAAAATGCTCGAGGAGGGGCTGGTCGAATACATCCTCGACGGCCAGACCTTTGACCTCGACGGGGTCAGGTCCATGCGCGAAAACCCGCACCATACCTGGACAAGTCCCTTTACCAGCTACAACTACCACAGCAAGGGGAACTTCTCGTCGATGGTTGATATCGTGATCCTCGGCGCCACGGAGGTGGATGTGAATTTCAACGCCAACGTGGTGACACACTCCGACGGTTACCTGCTTCACGGCATCGGCGGATGGCAAAACACCCTGTTCGGGAAATGCGTGATCCTCCCGATCCCCCTTTTCCGCGACCGGATGCCGGTGGTGCGCGACCGGGTCACCACCATCTGCGGACCCGGCGAACTGATCGATGTGATCGTCACCGAACGGGGTATCGCCATCAACCCCCTCCGAACCGACCTGATCGAAAAGATGAAAAATTCCTCCCTGCCCATCAAAACCATCGAAGAACTCAAAGCGGAAGCCGAAAAGATCTGCGGTGTTCCTGCTAAACCAAAGTTCACCGACGAAGTGGTCGCCGTGGTGAAATGGGTCGACGGGACGGTGCTGGATTCGATCTGGAAGATTGCAGAGTAGAAAATCAACGATTTACGATTTACGATTTACGATTTTGGCTGGTTGCTGAGTTTCTCCTCACCGTTTTGATGCTCGCGACTATGATAGAAAGTATTTCATTTGCTTCCGTTTTTATCGCGCTTAATTTTTCTTCGTTAAAAAAACCTGTTTCTTCTAACAGATCCAACCAGAAAATTGTTTCATCGGTTTCTTCTTCAACAACTTTCAGTTTGTTGATAAAATCATTTATCGATTTTGCACGACAGCAGGCCGAATAATTGGCAGCCATGGAAGTTGCGGATCTCAGGAGTTGATTTCCTGTTACCATGGAAGTTTGATTTCGCGGCATCTGGTCTATTATTTTAATAATCCTCACCGCGAATAACTTCATCCTCCGCTTCATTATTTCTTTTGTCATTTTTTATTGCTTAATCCCCCAATCCATTAAAAAGTAATATGTTTGTTAATAAAAAAATCGTAAATCGTAAATCGTAAATCGTAAATCGTAAATTAAAATGACTCTTCATCAGATTCTGCTCAAACACTGGGGATTTTCCTCCTTCCGCCCGTTGCAGGAGGAGATTATCCAGTCGGTACTTGATGGAAAGGACACCCTGGCCCTCCTGCCGACGGGGGGCGGCAAATCGCTGTGCTTCCAGGTTCCTGCGCTGGCGCGCGAGGGGATCTGCCTGGTCATCTCCCCCCTTATCGCGCTGATGAAGGACCAGGTTGACAACCTTAAAAAAAGGGGCATCCCGGCCGCCGCGATCTATTCGGGCATGCATCCCGATGAGATCGACATCATCCTGGGGAATTGCCGGTACGGGGAGATCAAACTGCTCTATATCTCACCCGAACGCCTTGCGACCGACAACATGCGGGCGGCGCTGCGCCTGATGAAGATCAACCTCCTTGCCGTGGATGAGGCGCATTGCATTTCTCAATGGGGTTACGATTTCAGGCCGCCCTATCTCCGGATCGCCGAAATCAGACAACTGATCCCGGGAACCCCGGTGCTGGCGCTCACTGCGACTGCCACTGCGGTGGTGGTAAAAGACATCCAGCGAAAACTGGAGTTTAAGAAAGAGAACCTTTTTCAGAAAAGTTTTGAACGCAAGAACCTCTCCTACCTGGTTTTCCGGGAAGAGGACAAACTGAAGCGCCTTGTCACGATTCTTGCCAAGGTAAAGGGACCCGCCATCATCTATGTGAGGAACCGCAGGCAGACCAAGGAAATTGCGGAATTCCTGCAGAAAAAGGGCCATAGCGCCGACTTTTATCACGCCGGGCTCGATCCGAAAACCCGCGGGCAGCGTCAGTCGGCCTGGATCAATGAAGAACGGCGGGTCATCGTTTCCACCAATGCTTTCGGTATGGGAATCGACAAGCCGAATGTAAGGCTGGTGGTACATCTCGACCTTCCCGACAGCATCGAAGCCTATTTCCAGGAGGCGGGACGGGCCGGCCGTGATGAAAAGCGGGCCTATGCCGTGCTTTTATATGAAACCGCCGACATCCTTGATTCGCGCCACAACCTGGAACTCTCCTATCCCGAACTTAAAACGATCCGCGATGTTTACCAGGCGCTGGGGAACTATTTCCAGATCCCTGTCGGACTGGGAAAAGACCTGCGGGCCGATTTCGACCTCTCTGCCTTTGCCGGCCAGTACAACCTGCCGCCGGTGACCGTCTTTAACTGCCTGAGATTCCTGGAAAAGGAGGGGCTTGTCATGCTGACCGACGGATTCCACAATCCGTCGAAAGTATACCTGAAGGCAACGAAGGAGGAACTCTACCGCTTCCAGGTCGAACACGAACCCCTCGACCACTTCATCAAGACGATGCTGCGTTCGTACGGAGGCATCCTTTCCGGGTTTGTCACCTTCAGCGAACCTGAACTTGCCAGGAGAAGCGGCTTAACCATTGATAAGGTCGTGAGCAACCTCCATTACCTGGCAAAGGTGCAACTGCTCGATTACATCCCCCTGACGGACAAACCCCAGGTAATTTTTATCCGGGAACGGCTCAACACGGCCGATCTGACGATCTCCCCCGAACATTACCAGGACAGACTGAAGGATTCGGAGAAACGCCTCGAAAAAATGATCGCCTATGCCGAAGTCCCCAACAAATGCCGGAGCCAGGCTTTGCTGGCCTATTTCGGGGAATGCAACACAAGGCGATGCGGTACCTGCGATGTCTGTATCGGTCGCAACAAGGTCAACCTGAATGAAATGGAATTCAACAACATTATTGCACGGATCAAACCATTGCTGAAGGATCATCCCTGTTCCATGGAAGAGATCATCCATGGTGCCGGTACGATCCCCGACGAAAAGGTGATCCGGGCCACCGCGTGGCTCGTTGATACCGGAAAAATCCTCATGGATAAGGAGAGGAAGTACCGGTGGAAATGACGAGTGACAAGTGACGAGTGACGAATGAAAGGTCCGTAATTTTTTAATTTTTAATTTTAATTTTTTTTATGTCTGCCCACTCCCTCCTCCCCTCCTACGACGACCTGCCGCTGTGGTCGGCACCGTTCGGACTGACTTTGCTCGAAACCGTCCGCATGAAGACCGGCATTAATGTTCTTGACCTCGGAAGCGGTGGCGGATTTCCATTGCTTGAACTGGCGGAGAGGATGGGAAAAACCTGCAATGTTTACGGTATTGACCCTTCCCCTGATTCCATTGCCATGATCACTGTCAAAAAAGAGGCCCGGAACATCGGGAATGCCAGGATCAGCAAGGGGGTTGCGGAGAAGATCCCCTTTCCGGATGATTATTTCGGGCTCATTGTTTCAAACAACGGATTAAATAACGTGCAGGACCAGGAAGCCGCGCTGGGCGAATGTTACCGGGTTGCTGCCCCGGGAGCCCAGATGGTGCTGACCATGAACCTGCCACATACCATGACCGAGTTCTATGAAGTTTTTGAAGTGACGCTGGAGGAAGCAGGACTGGAAGAAGAAATCCGCAAGATGCACCGGCACATCGACGGAAAGAGAAAACCGGTCGAATACCTGAAAGAAATTATTTTAAACAGCGGTTTCAACATCATCTCCATCAATATTGACGGATTTAAACTCAGGTACAGCGACGGATCCGCCTTCCTGGATCATTCCTTCATCAGGAACAATTTCAGGGAATCATGGCAGGCCATCCTGCCTGGAAACCAGGTGGAACATGTCTTCGCCGTCATCGAAAGCAAACTGAACACTATCGCCGCCGAAAAGGGAGGACTCCTCCTTTCGGTTCCGTTTGTTTGCTTCGATTGTATGAAACCGTGACAAAGGACGAGTGACGAGTGACGAAGGACGAGTCGTAATTTTTAATTTTTAATTTTTAATTCGAATGTTGCTCCCCCCCGATTTTTTTTCCCACCCCGACGTTGTTGCCATTGCCCGTGAACTGCTCGGGAAGAAGCTGGTTACAAGAATTGACGGCGTGGTCACTTCGGGGATCATCTGTGAAACAGAGGCCTATGCCGGTGTGACCGACCGGGCTTCACACGCATTCGGCGGGCGGAGAACGGCGCGTACGGAGGTGATGTACGGCCCATGCGGAACGGCCTATGTGTACCTGTGCTACGGGATGCACTCGCTGTTCAACATTGTCACCAATGAGGCCGGGATTCCACATGCAGTCCTGATCCGGGGGATCATCCCTGTTGAAGGTAAGGAGATCATGCTCCGGCGTGCCGGCAAGGAAAAGATCACGAGGGAATTCGGCATCGGGCCAGGCAAGGTGTCAAAAATACTGGGTATTCATTATTCCCATTCGGGGATGTTACTTGGAGGCATAGGTACATCAGCTGATCAGCCGGCAATCTGGGTCGAAGATACAGAGGAAAAGATTTACCCAAAGATAATCCAGGCAGGACCAAGGATCGGGGTCGCGTATGCCGGGGATGATGCACTGCTTCCTTACAGGTTCTCATTTCCCCGGTAGGTGTTTATCCCGTAAAAACCACTTCCGGATGGGAATTGCCTGGATCGTGATTTCATTTTTTGTTCTGTTTATATCACAAAAACAGGGGTATAATATTACCTATATAAAACAATTTCAGTCCGACCCAACGAATGATGGAAAAGAGGGTATTAATCTTCGTTGTAATATTATTCTGTTTACCTGCAGTATTTGCAGTATCTCCAAGTGCTATTAGTGATTGTTATATTGTTAGTGCACTTGTTGGATGCAACAGCCCAGCTAATTTTACAGCA
>CAIMWF010000035.1 GCA_903845055.1 uncultured Bacteroidales bacterium
AAGCCTCACAGTTCAAAGATCTTCTCCATCATTTTCCACTTCCCGGCGGAGGTTTCCCCCGGCTGCGCCTGCTGGAACCGGGAGACGAAGGCCTCCCATTCCTGCTGCCGGGGCAGGCCCGACAGCTTTTTCATATCCCTGTCGAAATCAAAGTCCGGACCTGCCTCGATGATCATAAAGAGCCGGTTTTCAAACCGGTATATCTCCATGTTCAGGATGCCGGCGGCTTTAATCCCGGCCGGGATCTCGGGCCAGATGTGCTCCGGGCGGTGCCAGTACTGGTATTCCGCGATCAGCCGGGGATCTTCATGCAGATCGAGGGTCAGGCAAAAACGTTGTGACGGGTTCATGGTTTCTGGTTTTCATGTACAAAAGAAAGAAAAATAAATCTATTTTTGAGGATGAAACCAATAAACACGCGGTTATGGATATCCTGCTGACCTTGCCACCCCATTTTGCCGCCTACCTGCGGCAGCATCCCGGAGATTTTCCTTCGGTCACGGCGGTTTATTCCGACCCGGACGGACGAAAACTGGGCTCCGGGGGGGGCACGGTGCACGTCCTCTGGCAGCATGGGATGCATATGCCCGTTTCACCCGGTTCCCGGCGCCGCATCATCATTCATTCCGACGGACAGAGCCGGCGGCTGCCCGCATACGCCCCCGCCGGGAAGAGTTTTATTCCTTTCCCGGTATTCAAATGGGGGAGGGGCCAGGAGATAGACCAGACGCTGTTTGACCTGCAGCTTCCCCTGCTGAAAAAGATACTGGACCGTGCGCCCGAAGGGATGAACACCCTCGTTGCCAGCGGGGATGCACTGGTTCATGCCGACTTCTTCTCCCCCTTCATCCCCCGGGCCGATGTCGTGTGCATCGGCGTGTGGTCACAACCCGAAACTGCTTCGAAACACGGCGTTTTCGTAGTCCCGCGGCACGATCCCACGCGGCTGGAGTATATGCTGCAGAAGCCATCCATGGAGGAGTTGCAGGCGATCACCGGAAATTCCATGTACCTCCTCGATGCGGGGATCTGGCTGCTTTCCGACCGGGCCGTTGAAACGCTGTTCAGCGAAACCGGCTGGGACAGCGACCGGCGGGAATTCCGCAGCGGGCTGCCCGAAACGTACGATCTATACAGCGATTTCGGGAAAAAACTGGGAGAGGAGCGGGAGCTTTCAGGGGTTCTTACCGCGAGGATCGTTCCGCTGGAAAATGCCGGATTTTATCATTTTGGCAGCAACGCCGACCTGCTGAGGTCGACCCGGAAGCTGCATGATTCGGTGACGGACCAGCGCGAGATCTGGCATAAAAAAATAAAGCCCGGCCCCGAAATATTTATACAGAATGCCTCCGTGACATGGGTGCCGGGCAAAGAACATGCCTCCATCTGGATTGAAAACTCATGCATTCCCAAAAGCTGGACCCTTCACGATCACCACATCCTGACCGGGATACCCGCCAATGAGTGGTCGCCCGACCTGCCTGCCGGCACCTGCCTTGATTTTATCCCGGTCGGCCTGCGCAGGCAATGCATCCGCCCCTATGGGTTCAACGACGCCATGAAGGGGAGGGCGGGCGACTTGCCGGCCGCCTGGCTGAACCATCCGATGGCCGATTGGTTTGCAGCCCGTGGTTTTACCCCCGATGACATGGCAGTATTTACAGACCAGGATATTTTCGACTGCCCGTTGTTCCCGGTCCTGGAGGAGGGAGAATTCGGCACAGCGTTCATTCAATGGCTGATCTCATCCCCGGCTGATATTGCCGGTCGCGGGAATGATGTTTTACGGAAAAAGTGGCTTGCATGCAGCCGTTTTTCGGCCCGTGAGATCATGCAGAATACCAACCACGCACGGCTGATGCGCCAGCGACGCGAAAACCTGAAGCGTTCACTGCCGGCCCTTGCCCTCAATTACCGGCAGAGTGTATTTTACCAGCTCGACCTCGGCCACCTGGCGCGCCGGTTCCGTGAAAACAGGCTGCCGCTGCCCCCCCCGCCCATTGCCGGAACCGATGTGATGACCCGGGTGCACGACCTGATGTTCAGGTCGTCGTATCTCGGAAAACAATCGAAAACAGCAGCCATTGAACTGGAACGGGAGGCCTTCGCTCGGCTGAGGGAGGGGATGGTGGAAAGTTTGAGAAACCAGCCTGTGGATCCCGTCATGGATGTGCACCGCGACCAGATCCTGTGGGGACGGTCGCCCGTGCGGCTCGACCTAGCCGGGGGCTGGACCGACACCCCGCCCTACTGCATCCTTTACGGTGGCAAGGTGGTGAACATGGCCGTGGAACTAAACGGCCAGCCGCCGATCCAGGTCTATATCCGCCCCATCCCGGTACCTGAGATCGTGATCCATTCGATCGACCTGGGGGTGAGCGAGGTGGTTCGCACCTATGCCGAACTGGCAGGGGCGCCACAGCCGGGCTCCGCCTTTGCCATCCCAAGGGCGGCGCTGATGCTTGCCGGGTTTCATCCCGGCTTTTCGGTAAGGCACCACCGCACCCTCCGGGAACAGCTAACCGGTTTCGGCGGCGGACTCGACATTTCGCTGATGGTGGCGGTACCCAAAGGGAGCGGGCTGGGGACCAGTTCGATCCTGGCAGCCACGCTGCTGGGGGTGTTGTCCGATTTTTGTTCCCTGGGATGGGACCGCCACGAGATCGCCTCGCGCACCCTCCTGCTCGAACAGCTCCTGACCACCGGGGGAGGATGGCAGGACCAGCTGGGCGGCATCTTTGAAGGGGTCAAGCTGATCGAAAGCACGCCGGGGCTGCTGCAGCGACCGGTATTAAGCTGGGCCCCCGACCACCTCTTCACCCGTCCCGAAACCCGGGAGCTTACCCTGCTGTATTATACCGGGATCACGCGCATGGCCCGGCACATCCTCACCGATATCGTAAAGGGGATGTTCCTGAATTCGTCGAAACACCTCGGCATCCTGCAGGAGATGAAACACCACGCCCTGCAGACCTATGCGGCCATCAGGCACCACGACTGGGAGGAGCTGACCAACGCCATCCGGTATTCATGGGAACTCAACCAACAGCTCGACGCCGGGACCACCACTCCCGAAATTGAGGCGATGCTGAAGCTGATCAGGGATTATGCTGTTTCGTGGAAATTACCGGGAGCGGGTGGTGGCGGATACCTGCTGATCATCGCGAAGGATCCTGCCGCGGCAGGCATGATCAGATCGGTTTTACGGAACAACCCGCCGAACAACAACGCCCGTTTTGCCGACTGGAAGTTGTCGGATACCGGGATGAAACTCACCAGGAGCTGACGAGCTTAGTCGTATGCAAGCAAAAGGGGGTTTCTTAATTAAAAATTAAAAATTAAAAATTACTTTTTGATAGTGAGCAGGCGTGCTACCTTTATTTCGTTTTTTATCTCTGTGGTTCTCCCTACATCTCCGTGGACCTCCGTGTAATTATTTGTTACACAGAGATCCACAGAGTCATTTCAGAGATACACTGAGAGGTTAACACCACGTTATTTAATCATAAGGAATAGTGCAATCCTTCATGATTGTTTAATCGGAAAAACAGGAAAAAGGAATCGTACTGTTAGCAATTTATTTTGGCGGGAAAGATGGGTACAAAGAGTAGCCCTTGGAGGGGAGGGAGAAGGTTTGGCTAAGATTTCCTTGTTTCCCCGGCTGGCAGGGGGCTCCCCCTCCCCTTCAAGGGGCCGGGGAGAGGTGCTTTGCCAAAGGCAAAGACTTCATACTTCAGATTTCGTTGATCGGATGTTCGATTGCTCAATTCAACTGCCGCTCTTTGGTGGAAATTGAATTGCCCCCAGCTTCAGCTGGGGGTGGAGCAGGCCGGAGAACCAATGGGCTTCAGCCCAAAATTTCTTTGTTCCCCTTATTCTATGTAAATGGATAGACAGGTGTGATGGACACCGGTCAACCAGCTGGTACGATATTGATAACTTGTTAATAAAAACCTGTAAAAGCAATATTACCTTTTACCTTATAACCCGATTAAGCAAAAAGTCCGAACAGGGTCAAAACAAGGTCCGAACAAGGTCAAAAGGCTGCCCGAACAAGTTCAAAAGGCTGCCCGAACAAGGTCAAAAGGTTGTCCGAACGAGGTCAAAAGACCCTTCGAACAAGGTCAAAAGACCGTCCGAACGAGGTCAAAAGACCCTTCGAACAAGGTCAAAAGACCCTTCGAACAAGGTCAAAAGACCTCCCGAACATTGTTCTGTAATTGCCTGTATGTTAAAGTCTTAATACTGTGATATCCCCGGAGTCATTTCAGCACCGGCTGAATGAGATCTTCAGCGATTATACAGCCGCTTCGTCGATTGTAATCTGTTACCGTCAACAAATGGCCTTCGATGGCCGTCCGGAAAACCTACGGGTTTCCGGGGTGAACGGGTTTGAAACCCTGACCTCATTTACGCAGTATCTTATAAGCCTGAAGGCAGAACTGCTGGCCAGGCTGACGAGAGCCCTTCCGGAGATCGAACCGGCCGCAAGAGCCCTGTTCCTGAAACAGGCGGTTACCAGGAGCAGGATACTGGCGGCAACCATTGGTCCAATGGTCGCGGGAAACAGGAACTATGTTTCAGAGAGCAGATCCGAACCCGCTACCTGGGGATTCAGCCATCCGAATTTCAGAAATGAGCAGAAGCTGCTCCCCGACGAGGAAACCCGGCAGGCGCTGATCGGCATGACCCGGCGTTATGCTGCGATCTGGAGGCATGTCGCCGGAGAACTCACCGATGAACTCAGGTGTTTCATCTTTACCAGCCATTACCTGTCCATGGTGAAACAACAGGAGGAGGAAATACCGCAGGAAAAAATACCCGTCCGGTATACCGTTGCCGAACTGGCTGCATTCGCAAGGCTTCTTTTTGAAATTCACGCTGTAGAACTTGACAACAAATCACAGTTTTGCGGTTTGATTGCCCATATGTTCAGCACCCCGAAACAAAAGAACATCAGCAAGGGGAGTCTGAAAAATCACTTTGATGTTCCCCTGCCCGAAAACATCGACCGCATTTGTGAGGATTTGCGCAAAATGTTGAATTCCGCCCAAAAATTAAAAAATATTTATTAATCCATCATTCACACAAACAGAATGTTATCCAGGGGTGGTACCACCCTTTGCCACTACCGGACCCCTTTTTGAGACGATATTTTTGCATGATAAACTTTAAAACCCAGGAATCATGGAAACACATCGTCAACTTAAAAGGAAAATTGCCAGGATCGAGCGGCAGCTGAACAAATTTGAAGAACGGCTGGTCGAAATGGAGGCAGATGAACTGAACTGGCCCGATATTCCCGGATGCTTTGAGCTGCCTCCCGTCACCAGTTGTGCCAACGCCTGTCCGGCGCTGATGCCCTGTAGCAATATATGCGGGAAGGCCTGTTGCCGGCTTTCCGGCATCGAAAACTGCCTGGCTGCCAACCCGGGTAAAAAAAATGGTAAGCCATGAATGCCAGGAGCCACATCGCCGGGATGAATCTCTCCCAGGCGGTCAGTATTGCCGGTTTCATCATCGGTTTTGTAACCATCTGGATCCACCTTGAGATACGCATTGCGGAGATCAACGTGGACCTGACCAACCTGAAACAGGATTTGATCATGCATAAGAATGACAACCGCAAGGATATGGAAACGCTTAGAAATGAAATCAATACCGACACGAAGGAGATCCTGCGGAAGGTGGATGAAATTCAGATCTACCTGAGAAACAGAAAGTAACGGTTGCCGAAGCATGCGCCTGCACCGGGTTCCAACCCGGACCGTATGAAGAACCCGGTGCTGAAGGGACACCGGGACAAACATGACCTGAAAGCATTTGTACAAATCAACCGATCCTGGCCAGGGTCTTATTTATTCACCTTTTAAAATTCAAAACCATGTCAAAAACAACATCAAATGACCTGAGGAAAACCTACAGTGGGATCTTTGGGAACCAGGTAAACCTGAAAAATCGCAATCGGCAGAGTGTCATGACGATGCCGCCGGTGAAGCAGGTAAAGCCACCGACCGAAAAACAAGTAGAAGTAAGGAAACAGTTTCTGCTTGCGGTAGCCTATGCGAAGCTGGTGATGCAGGATCCCTCTTTGCTGGCGGCCTATGCCGCCAGGGCACGCAAAGGAATGGGTCCGTACAGGCTGGCGGTGACCGATTACCTGAACCCGCCTTTTGTCACTAAAATTGACGCGTCGCACTATCACGGCAATGCCGGGGAGACCATCAGGGTGACGGCAGGCGACAATTTCACGCTGGCCTCGGTGGAGGTTAAAATTGTGGCCGCCGACGGCAGCACCATCGAGGAGGGTGTGTGCACCTTCAGTTTGCCGTCGGGCAATTATGCCTACGTCACCACAGTTGGTGCACCTGCCACCGCCGGGGTAACCATCAACGCAACCGCGCTTGACCTACCCGGCCATACTGCGGAGTTATCCATCACCCTTTAATCAGGGACAACTTTCATTTTTAAATTGAGGGGGGCTGTAAGTCCCCCTTTTTTGTGCAACAACATATAAACTGCAGGCGGGTTTTACCATTTTGCCATTTTGATATTGTCTCCGGCAAAAACTTCAAATTTCGTTGATCGAATGGTCGATTGTTCACCTGCTTTTCTTTCTTTCTTTTGCTGCCATCAAAAGAAAGAAACAAAGAAAAATCACCGCTTACGAAAATTCACTAAAAATCTGCGTCACTCGCTAAACTGCGGAAAC
>CAIMWF010000036.1 GCA_903845055.1 uncultured Bacteroidales bacterium
AATAGCAGCAGGCTGGAGCTGGCTCACCATCAAAAAGTAATTGGTAATTATTAATTTTAATTAGTAAACGCAGCGTTTGTTACACTGAAACGCTGCGTTTACCATAATAATTTACTTGCAAAAAATCACTTCATTGGTTCTAGCATAATCGCTGTATTCCCCATCCGTCAGCTTTTTCTGGGTCGTGAGCCACAGTTTGTAGGCACACGACGGCCATGTATTGAATGCGGGCAATAACCCGGGCAATGTTACCAGATTAAGTACCTGGGCATTTCCTCGTGGCCCGATCCCGGAAGGCAGGCCGGTAATGCCTCCGGGCAAAGCATTGGTAAGGATGTTAACCGACCACGAATGCATCAGCTCATGGTCAGCGGTATAATCCACGTGGGCCTGCGATGCAACAGGGGTGCAGCCGGTCGATCCGCCGGAATACAACTCTTCAAGCTTCACCAGGGTCACTTCGGTCCAGTTGTTGACATAGATCTTTGCAACCTGGCTTTGTTCATGGAAATTGGGCGAACCCGGGTTGGTCGGGTCGTCGGTTATCTGGAACTTGATATAGACAAGGTGCCCGTTTTTTTGATTTGCCACGGCAACCGGCTGTCCTGCAACCAGGCCGGCATTCGCATCTCCCCCCGGAACAAGCGTGTTGGTGTTCAGCCACATCAGCGGGCCGATAAAACCATTGTCCAGGCAAACCTGGTCAACCCGCACCCACCCATTGGCGTCGAGGTGCAATACATGGTCGGGCTTGGGGTTGGGCCAGTTGTCGGCAGGAATGCTGTCGGGGATTGAAGCAACCTGGTTCTTGTCGATCACCACATCCTGCCAGTCGACCCCGCCATGCCACGTGATCTGCCGCTGCGCCACCCTGATCCTGCCGGCGATCTGCGTGTCGGTTACAGGATTCCAGTTCATGTTATCAAGAGAATATAAGAAACGATAAAACAGAACCCCTGACGCCGTGGGCACCTTTTTGGTAGCGTATCCTTCCAGTTTAACGACGCCGAAAAATCCGAACCCGGTTCCCGAGGGATTAACACTGCGATCGACAATCGTCCTGCCCGAATTGTCAATATCCGTGGTGATCATGTAATTGCCGATCGACGTAAACCAGGGAGTTTCAGCAGGGGTAATGTTTGATAAACAAAGCGTGAGGCAAAAGCAATTCGTGGCATTTGCCCTGTCTCTCCGGTGCCCGGTTTGCCTGTCTTCTTTCATCAATATGGTTCCCGAGGAAGATTCTACCTGGAAATAAAGATCGGGACCGGCAGGCCATTCGACATTCAGCCAGCTGAAGATCGTTTTACTGAAATCGGCCTCTGTATAATAGATTTTAAAATATCCATTGACGTCGGTATATGCTTCTCCCAAAAAATCATCCTGTATCAGATCAACATCAAACGCTTTAACCTTCAATCCCGGTAAAGGAATTTTTGTTTCACAGTTGATAACACGGCCGCAGATCACGTACAACCCGAACAATTTTAACAACCAGCACCAGAACCTGGCACTTACGGCGTACTCCCAGTAGGCGAGCAAGGCCGGATTCTGGCCGCCTACCTCTTTCCACTGCGGTTGAAGGGTCGTAATATGAATCTGAACAGGGACGTGGGGTTTCGGTGGCGTTTTGGGGACAAAATGGACGGGGACACTGCCGCATTCAAAATCGATATCAAAAGCCTCTCCGTTGTAATTTTTCTCTGAAAACTCAATGGTAAAATTACCTGCTTCATCGGTTTCAGTTTCAGCAATCAACCTGTTCGAAACAGCCTTTAACTCAGCGTCGGTTCGCTGATGAAATGTGTTTTTTTCACTGGCAACAGCAAGCAATGTTACATTGGTTGTGTTGTCGCATGAATAAATCTTCACTTTTGCTTTGTAGAAATAATCAAAACAGTCTCCACAATAGAATCCCCGGAGGTTTCCTTTGAATATGTGTTTCATGGCTCATTGTTTTCCTTGCCTACTCTTTGATCGGATTTTCGGCTTACTCCGTTCAAGTGCC
>CAIMWF010000037.1 GCA_903845055.1 uncultured Bacteroidales bacterium
TGGATTTGATCCCCCACTTCATCAAAAGCAAAGATGTCGCCAAACCATCTGAGGAGTTCCTTTTGAATAATGCTCCTGGTATTGACCTTGATCAGGGCTAAAGCATCTGTTTCATAAACCTTCGGGTCAAACCATAACCGGCTTTTCCTGGGATACACCATCTGACGGGTTTTTAACAGATAAAGGAATGCCGGGATTTCCTCCACCAGTCGGTCCATAAGATCAGGGATGAAATCCTGGCGAGTTAGTTCCGGAACCTTTACAACAAAAAACCGGTTGTCATTGTCGTCCATTTTGATGAAATTATCTTCGGTATTGCTTGACAGAACCAGCTTGCCAAAAAAATCCATCCGTATGCTATCCCTTCCTTTGGCTTCCATGTTGATAGAATCGCTGGTTGTGAGCCGCTTGATCTTCTCTTTGATGATGGTCTTATCGATGAAAGATTCGTCGATGCAAACGATCAGCTTGCTGGCATACAGAGAATTGAAGTTGGTGCTGAATTCCTCGTTGCCCAGGATGATGGCATTTCGCCCGAAAATGGAACAAAGCCACAGCATGTAAGTGGATTTGCCCGTCTCCTGTATTTTCGAGACCAGGCAGATAACCGGAAGGTTCTGTGTAGGGTTTTCGTAAAGGATCTTCAGGTAATCCATGATGAGTTCAATTTTATCCTGGAAGATGCGTGAAAGGAATTTCATGGTAATGGTCACATCACCCGGCGCCGGAACATATTTCATCTGCTCATACAAATTAAAATAGGCATCACCATTGTGGTGGTGCTCCTTCAGGTATGATTCGGAATTGTCGGGAATGTTGACAAAAGCCACATATTTTTTGATGTACCTGAAAATCCCCTTTCCATAATCCCCCGTGATTGCGCCTTTCTTCCAGAGTTGCTGAACAGGGGTGCTTTGTTTATGTGCATTCAGAATGTGGCTCAAACGATAATAGTCTGTGGTAACGCGGATGTACTTTTCAGCTTCCCTTACGAGAATCCCTTTCATGCCGGCTTCAATTTCTGAATCGGCAGTAGTTGCGGGGAACTCCTCCGGTTTTTGTTTCCGATGTGATTGATTCTTGGATATCAATAAATTTGGATCATTGTTCATATATTTGCACTTGAAAGATTATAAGACTGTAATTCAATGAATAAGAAAAAAGCCCGTTCATGCGGGCTTTTTTCGTGATGCAGGATTATACCGGCAGGGTGGTGCTGTCAATCAGGCAACCCCAGGGTGAAACATAGATTTTTGCTCCGGGCAATTCCTTTGCCAATGCTTCCATTTTGTTTAACTCTTCTTCCATTGCAATTCCTTTTTCCAGTTGTTTGCTGAGATGGAAGGTCATCCTTTGGATCATATCGAGCAGGAATGCCAAATCCTCTGTTGACTTTTTGGTAACTGCGATGTTTTGAATTTTCATGGCAGTGTTTATACAGTCACTCATCTTTTCGGCATGCCGGAGGATGGCTTTATAGTTTTCGATTATATACATTGGCTATTCCTCCTCCCCGGTCTGGACAAATATGTATCGACCTTCTCGTCGGTCTCGGAAACCGTTTTCTTCCGGCCAGCCATAATCCAGCTGGTAACCTCTAATTTTGAAAAATACAATCGCTTGCCTCGTTTGCAAACGGGGATTTCAGCCCGGGAAACCAGACTATAAATGGTAGGGACTGTGAGATGCAGGAACTCGGCAGCCTCCCTTATAGTTAAAAGTTTATCGGCATCTGGTTGGGAGACTTCACTTCTGGAAAGAAGTAAACGTTCGATGTTATCCAGTTTATCTTGTAACTGGCTAACTGCTTGGGGTAATTGTTCAAATGTAATTGCCATAAAGGATAAATATTAGTTATCCGGCAATTTTACACGCGGCATTTCGCGGCATTTGGACGCGAGTACTCCTTATTTTAAAGTTTCGTAGTGTTTTTTTACCTCTTCTCTATGCTGGGAAGCAGTATACCTGGGGTCACGATTTGTCGTGGTTTTCCTTAGATCGTTCATGTTCCCCTGGATGGCTCTTACTGAGACTGGTCTGTTTCCGGCACAAAATATTTCAGAGAATTTTTTATACATGTCCGTCCTTGTGGAGCCATACTCTGATAAAAAGTAGTCGGGGAAGCCGAGGTGATCAAACATTGCAATTTTATAGGGAACGTCATTGGAACAAATAAGTTTTACAAGTTCCTGCCTGGATTGTTCATTCAGGTCCCTGACTTTTGGGACATTCAGGAAACCATTTTCCTGCAATGCCAGTTTCAGTTTTTCGATGGCACCTTTCGGAACTTCGAACACCTGACTGGGTAAATTCACCTTATCCGGGGAAGGAACCTGTATATTAATGGTGTCCAGGGGGAATCCAAGCTTCAGGCAGATATCAGCAAAGGGTATGTCATAGAGAGTGCAGCATTTTTGCAGTTCATCAAGGAGAAGATGGTACAGGATGTTGCAGCCCTGTTTGAATTTAAGATCATCATTGTCGTTCTGAGGAATATCCATGATGAGCAATTCGTCCTGAGGAAGGAGGACCGACGGAATTTCGTTAGCTACCGTACCTTGCTCATTTACTCCCCTGGTGGTTTTATTTTCTTCAACAGATAAATGATTTTTTGACTTTCTCAACCTGGACAGGTAACGTTTTAAAAGATCGGCCTTTTGTTCGGGGGTAATCCTTTCCAGAATTTCGTCTTCAAGGTCGAGGATAAAAGGTTCAATAAAAAAATCGGCAATCCTGTCGGGGGAACCCAAAATTGGAGATTGCTGGGGGTGAAACGGTGAAAATTGGTCAACTGGCATTGTCAATAAATCGATACAAGCATCAAAATGGGAATATTGCCGATCATACTTTTGTCCCGCTCCCATAAATTTTAAGGTTACATTTTGGGTTACATGAAAAAAGGGTTTCAGATTTTTATTCTCTGAAACCCTTGATTTTACTGGTGGGAGCAACAGGATTCGAACCTGTGACCCTCTGCTTGTAAGGCAGATGCTCTGAACCGGCTGAGCTATGCTCCCTGATTGGAGGGTGCAAAGGTAATTTAATTTTCCTTACATCCAAGCCTTCACAGGAAGATTCTGCCGTATCAATGGAAATTCGTAATTTTGCAGTGTTTTTAACCCTTTGCTGCCAGGTCTCACCATGACTCCCGCCAAAAGATGAACGAAAAAGTATGGAACAGGGATTTCACCCTGCTGACCATCTCTAATTTTTTGATGTGCTGCGCCTATTACTCGCTCATATCCACCATTCCCGTTTATATCTCAAATGAGCTGCATGCCACCGGCAGCGTGGTGGGTCTGGTGCTGGCCTCCTATGTCATTGCCGCCATCCTCATCAGGCCATTCTGCGGTTTCGGGCTTGACAAATTCGGCCGTAAATCCATCTTCCTGGCCGCCCTGTTCATCTATGCCATGATCTTCAACACATACCTGTTTGCCTCAACCCTGCTGATCATGGTGTTCATCCGCTTCGCCCATGGCCTCACCTGGGGTCTGACCACCACCTCCAATTCCACCATTGCCGGCGATGTGATCCCGGGAAACAAACGAGGCGCGGGTTTTGGCTATTTCGGGGTTTCAACCACCGCGGGGATGGCCCTCGGACCGCTGATTGGTACTTTCATCTTTCACCAGGGCGGATACCAAGCCATGTTCCTTGGCGGTTGCCTGATCAGTCTTGTCAGCCTTGGACTCGCCGCTTCCATCAGGTATCCTAAATATTACATGCCCAGGCCGGGACTGCAGTTCAGCTGGGCAGGGCTGCTCGAATCGGGCACCATCCTGCCGTCGCTCAACGTGCTGATAATCATGCTCACCTATGGCGGGCTGATCTCCTTCGTAGCGCTCTATGGCCATGAGATCGGCATCAGGAACCCGTCAGGGTTCTTCCTCATCTATGCACTCGGCATCATCAGCTCCAGGTTTACCTCGGGGAGGTCGGTCGACCGGAACGGCCCGCGCCGGATCATCATGATCTGCCTGGGGATGCTCATCATCGGTTTCCCGATGCTTGCGCTCTGGCAAACCCCTGCCGGTTTTTATTCAGCAGCGGTCATCCTTGGTTTTGGGAACGGGGTTGTATTCCCGACCTTCCAGACGATGACCAACAACATGGTCCCTGCCGCGCGCAGGGGAGCGGCCAGTTCAACCCTGTTCATTGCGGTCGATATCGGGATGGGGCTCGGGATGATCCTCGTAGGGTCCATTTCACAGTATTTTTCAATGACGGCCGCTTTCCTTGTATGTTCTGCCATCTGTGCCGCCGGACTGCTCCTCTTTTTATTCGTGACCCTCGATTATTACCTGGCCCACCGTGTCAACGGGCAGGGGAGTGGCTGACCCAACAGTCATTTTGGCATCCGCCCGAAAAACCGACGGATATTTCTGTGGAATTTATGAAAACCTGTCACAGGGTTGGTATGCATCAGGATGCATTCGCCGGTGACCAGGTTCAACGGGCGGCTTCCTGCCAGTTCAATGGCCTCCGGAGTGTCCGACATCTGCTGGATCCAGATGTTGTCAATCCCCTTTGCGATGGCTTCAGCCACGATGCCGCGGGTTTGTTTTTTTCCTGTGACGATCAGCAGACTGTGTACATTCAGGGGCAACGACCCGATGCTCCTGAAGCAGGGATTTCCGTCGATCATGTCCGTTTCAGGGTTTACCGGGTAAACCTCGAAACCCTTTTCCTGCATTTGTTTGAAAACCTGGTAACCGAATTTCTTCGGATCCCTTGAAACTCCGGCGATTGCCAGCTTGCGTGATGCCAGGAATGCATCGATGGAGGCCTTGGTTGCTTTCATAGACTATTTTTTAAACATGAAACACACCGCTAAAATTAAGAATATAAAGGCAATAAATGATTAAGCCGAAGGGTTCGGTACGAAAAAAAAGGATGGTAACAAGGGTAGATGCCAGGAGGTGATCATCAACAGGATGGCGTATATGACGCGGGCCATGGGGAAGTTTTAGTTTGGGCGTTTGTTACAACCTGAGTGACTTGCCAAAGCTGGTTGAAATATAGTTGTCCAGGCTCATGCAAACCTCCTCCGAAAACCGGAGCGCCACCTGCAGAACCTGCGGCCAGTCATAATCGGCCGGTTCGGGAGGATGGCGAAGCAGGCCGTGGATGATGCCGGCATTGAATGCATCCCCGGCGCCGATGGTGCTTACAGGGTTGATCGGTTCCGGGATGACACAGAAATGTCCGCTTCGCGTCAGTAATTCAGCGCCATCCTTGTTTTTTGTATAGACCAGCAGCGGGCACCCGCTGCGGCTGACCACTTCAAAAGCTTCCTGTGCGTTTGCCGTACCAAACATCAGCCTGAAATCTTCATCAGAGCCCCTTACAAGGTCGGCCAGCCCGATGTTTTCAATGATCGCAGGACGGAACCGCTCCAGGTCGGGAAGATGTGGCTTGCGGAAATTCGGGTCATACATTATAAAAGCTCCCTTGCTCTTCGCACTGCGGATAAAGGGGATCAGCGCCGGACGCACATCACCGGTCAGTGAAAAGAAGGATCCGAAAAGAATGATGTCACCCTTATGTATTTCGGGCATACTGAATTCGAATCCGACCGGAACCGTGTCTTTGTAAAACACATATTCCGCATCCCTGTGTTCATCGAGGAACGCCAGTGCCAGGATGGTTTTACCAGAGGGTAGCGTAGCCAGGTAATGGGTTGAAACATGATTCTCCTCCAGGAAGCGCAGGATCAACTGACCCACGCGATCCCCCGGCAGCATGCTGATGAAATTCACGGCATCCCCTGCACGGGCAAGCGAGACAGCCGAATTGAGCATCGACCCGCCGGGCTTTGCCGCAACAGGCTGATCTGCCCTGAAAATGATGTCAAGCACTGTCTCCCCGACACAGTAAACCTGCCCGGCCCCGTCTGTCATAATTTTCAAATCAATGTAATCATGCAAAATTTCCCGCTGCCGCCCCTTCATCACCCTTTTCGACACCTGTCACTCGTCACTCGTCACTTGTCACTCGTCACTCGTCACTCGTCAATATTCTATCTCCAGATCCAGCTCATCCTTCAAATAACGCAGTTCCGGGTTCTTTTCCGCCATCAGCTCGAATTTTTCCTTATCCGTGTATGGCTTGGTATTTACCATATTTTCGGTAATCCTGGTTTGCACCTGGATCTTGTAATTGTTCAGCCGTGAACGCAGGAATTCCATCATTTCGGTTTTCTTCAGGTTGAGTTCCTCCTCCAGCACTTTGTTGCTGAGGGTGAATTCGATGGTCCAGCCTGCTTTGAGCACCGGGCGGGAGCTTTTCAGCGTGGAATAGAGGTGGTGCGAATCCGCTTTCAGCGTTTCGGCGAATTCGTCCCAGCAGAGGATCAGGTCGTCGGTGGAAAAGGGTGCCGCGGTTTCATAAAGGGCTTGGTTTTCCTCCGATTGTTCCGGCCCGGGCAATGGTTTTGCAACCGGGCTTTTAATCGAGGTGGTGCTGGTAAAGCTGTTCCTGATATCCCGCATCTTCACGGCCTCAACAGGTTTTTTCACCGGGGTTTCCCCGGGATCAGGCACTGAAATGTCAGGGTTGACGGTAACAGGCCCGGGCGTAACCGGTTCCGGTTCAAGGTCTGCAGACTTTTCAGTTGAAACAGGGGCCTGCACCGGAACTGCCTGTGACGGTGCTGCAGGTGCCGGCGCCTGGGTTCGCGTTGGGGGCGGGGGAATGGATGGCTGGGCCGCAGGGGTTCCTTCATTTTGCAGCACCAGCGCGCACATCTGCATGACCGACAATTCAAGGTGGAGACGTTTGCTGTTGCTGGTCTTGTAACTGAGGTCGCAGCGGTTGTTGATATCCAGGACCTTCAGCAGGAATCCGACCTGGCAGCGGGCGGCCTGCTCCACGTAATGGTTGCGGATGGAGGGGGCGGTCTCGAGCAGTTTTGCCGTCGAGGCATCCTTGCAAACCAGCAGGTTTCGCAGGTGTTCCCCGAACCCGATCAGGAAGTGCTGGCCCTCAAAGCCCTTGTCGATGATCTCGTTGATGGTGAGCAGCGTTCCCGGGATGTCGCCCTGCAATACCTGATCGGTGATCTTGAAAAAGTATTCATAATCAAGTACATTCAGGTTCTCAAGAACGGTGTTGTAGGTGAGCGTGTCGCCTGTAAAGCTGACAAGCTGATCAAAAATCGAGAGGGCGTCGCGCATGGCGCCATCGGCCTTCTGGGCGATGATGTGCAGCGCGTTGTCCTCAACGGTGATATGCTCCCTGCCGGCAACATGCAGGAGGTGCCCGGCAATGTCATCTACAGTAATACGTTTGAAATCAAAGATCTGGCACCTCGAAAGGATGGTCGGCAGAATCTTGTGCTTCTCGGTGGTGGCCAGGATGAACTTGGCATAGGCGGGGGGTTCTTCCAGCGTCTTTAAAAAGGCATTGAAGGCGGAGGCCGACAACATGTGAACTTCATCGATGATATACACCTTGTACCGTCCCATCTGGGGCGGGATCCGCACCTGTTCCACCAGGGTCCGGATGTCATCGACCGAATTGTTCGAGGCGCCGTCGAGTTCATAAATGTTGAAAGATGCGTTTTCGTTAAAGGAAACACACGAGGGACAATGGTCGCAGGCTTCAACATTGGCGGAGAGGTTCTCGCAGTTGATTGTTTTCGCCAGGATGCGCGCACAGGTGGTCTTGCCAACACCCCTCGGACCGCAGAACAGGAAAGCCTGGGCCAGCTGGTTGTTTTTTATGGCATTTTTAAGGGTGTTGGTGATCGACTTCTGGCCGACAACCGTATCGAATGTCTGCGGCCGATATTTCCTCGCCGAAACGATGAAGTTTTCCATATGCTTATCTGGGACTAATCTTAAATATCACCAAAAGTACGAAAGTTTTTGTTTTTTGTGTAATTTGGCACCACTTACCAACCCTGTTTGTCATGCTGCTTATCTATACCTCAAACGCGACCAGCCGGTTCCGCTATATTGCCGGTCTGATGGTTGGTGATTTGCTGGGTATCGATTTCAAGGTGACATCCGACCCCGCCGTATTCCGCCGCCATGAGGGACCCGGTCTGGCCTATTCTGACGAAGAATTTACCGGTGTTCCACGGATTCTTCCTGCGGGCTTGCTTACAGAATGCACCATCCGGGTTCAGGGGGTGGCAGCCACCCGGTTCGATGGTGTTCCTGTGATATTCCAGGCAAACACACCCGGTTCGGCACTGCCCTTCGATCCCTTCGCCGCCGGTTTTTACATGGTGACCCGCTACGAGGAGTACCTGCCCTTCACAAAGGACAAGTACGGCCGTTTCCCTGCAACGGAAAGCATCGCCCTGCAGGGAAATTTCCTGGACCTGCCCGTGGTGCATCACTGGGCGGAAATGATCGGCAGGATGCTGGTGCGCGTTTACCCCGATATTCAGCGCCGCGAACGTAAATACCGGTATCTCCCCACGGTTGATGTCGACCATGCCTTCTGTTACCGTGGAAGGACGATGAAAAGGACCCTGGGAGGTGCCGCCAGGTCGCTGTTCAACGGCAGAATAGGGGAGGTTGCACAGCGCTTCAGGGTCCTTGCCGGCATGGCCGGCGATCCCTTCGATACCTTTGATTATATCCGCAGGGTGCTTGATCCCTACGACCTTCAACCGCTTTTTTTTATTCTTTTTGCCGATTACGGCGGCGACGACAACAATGTCAGGGTCAATTCGAAAGCCTTTCACCGCCTGGTCCGGTCGCTTGATCACCACCAGGGTGTCGGGGTTCACCCATCCCTGTCATCCAACAAGCATTACCTGAAACTACATGCTGAGTGCGAAGGGCTGGGCAGGTTACTGAGCCGGCAGGTGGTCATTAGCCGGCAGCATTTCCTGAAACTGTCGGTGCCGAAAACATATCGCGCGCTCAACCAGCTCGGGATCACCGCCGATTATTCCATGGGATACGCCACCCACGCGGGATTCAGGGCCGGCATTGCCATCCCTTTCCCCTTTTTCGATGTTGCCCGCGACATGGTCACTCCGCTGGTTGTTCACCCAATTACGCTGATGGATGTAACGATGAAGGATTACCTTCGTCTAACCTGCGATCAAAGCCTGGAACTGACGGCAAAATTCATCCGTACCGTGAAATCGGTCAACGGCGAATTCGTCAGCCTGTGGCACAACGAAAGTCTTGCTCCTGCCGGCCGCTGGCTGGGCTGGCGAAGGGTTTTTGAAGAGATGGTTAAAATGGCATCCACCTGAAATAAGTATGATTCAGTATTTAACTCACCAGGCGATTGATAAAAACCGATGGAACGAATGCATCCGTCTTTCGCTCAACCGCCGCGTTTATGCTTTTTCGTGGTACCTCGACCTGGTTTGTCCCGGGTGGGAGGCCCTGGCCGAAGAGGATTATTCGGCGGTGTTCCCGCTTACGGGCAACCGCAAATGGGGAATCAGCTATTTGTACCAACCCTTTTTCACGCAGCAACTTGGCCTGTTCTCCGTTCACCCGGTTACCGGCAGTCAGCTCGGGGATTTCCTCCGGGCCATTCCTTCAAAATTCCGGTTTGCTGAAATTCAGCTGAATGGTTTGAATAGCTTTGAGACCGCCCCCTGGATCCCGGAAAAACGGGTTAATCATGAAATGGATATCTCGCGCCCATACACGGAGATTTCGGCCGGTTTTTCCCAGAATACCAGGAGGAACGTCCGCAGGTCGAAGGAACAGAACCTGGCCATTTGCCGCACCACCACCGCCGCTGAACTTACCGGGATGTTCCGCGATAATTACGGGAAAAAGGAGGGAAAGCTTCGCGAATCTCATTACCTGGTGATTGCGGACCTGATCGGTTATTGCCTGGAGCACGACCTGGGTTGCATCCTGGGAGCAGGCAATCCGGACGGGAAACCCGATGCAGCGGCCTTTTTCCTCTTTGATGAAGCACATGTCTATTTTCTGTTCGCGGCCTCCACCGCCGACGCACGCGAAAATGGCGCCATGTTCCTTTTGATCGATCATTTTCTGGCAGAAAATGCCGGGAAGTATGGTATTCTTGATTTTGAGGGAGGAAATGATCCGAACCTGGGGAGGTTTTACAAAGGGTTCGGTGCGGGAGAGATTTGTTACCCTTCCGTTTCGTTGAACAGGCTGCCGAAACTGGCGGCCAGGTTCCTTTATTTTGCCCGCAAGATACGGCAAGAGGGAAAAAACGCTATTTTTGTGAATGTAACTTAAAATCACGGGAAAATGGTAAATGTGCTATCAGCGGGTAATTCCATCCTCAACCAGTTTATTGGAGAATTGCGGGATGCCGAAATTCAGAAGGACAGTTTGCGCTTTCGTTACACCCTTGAACGGCTGGGCTCCATTTTTGCCTACGAAATCAGCAAAACGCTTTCCTATGAAACACGCGAAGTGGTTACCCAGCTGGGCATTGCCACGGTTCCCATGGTCGTTGAATACCCGGTACTCGCTACGATCCTCCGGGCGGGGCTCCCTTTTCACAAGGGATTCCTGAATTTTTTTGATAAATCGGACAATGCCTTCATCTCGGCTTTCCGCCGCCACCACAAGGATGGCTCCTTCACCATCAGCATCGAATATGCCTCGGTTACCGAGATAGAGGACAAGGTCGTCATCCTGTGCGACACCATGCTTGCCTCCGGTTCGTCCATGGCGCTGGCTTACCGCGAACTCATCAGGCATGGCAAGCCGAAACACACCCACATCGCTGCCGCTGTTGCCAGTGTTGAGGGAATCGAATACATCAGGAAAAACCTGCCGCAGCAGGATGTCACCATCTGGGCCGGCGTGGTTGATGAAGAGATGACGGCGCAATCGTATATCGTCCCGGGTCTCGGGGATGCAGGCGACCTAGCCTTTGGCAGGAAGCCATAATGAACAGTTTATGAAAAACACCCTGGTACTTGAAAATATAAACATTTCACTGACTTCCATCAGGAGCCACCTGCTGCGTACAATCCTCACGATCCTGATCATCGCGATCGGCATCATGGCCCTGGTCGGGATCCTCACTGCCACCGACTCGATCAAGTACTCGCTTACCAAGAACTTCGCGATGATGGGTTCCAATACCTTCACCATCCGCAACCGGTCGATGAACATTCACATCGGTGGAGGAGACCAGCAGGAAAAGCGGTATGAGCCCATCAACTACAACCAGGCGGTAGAGTTCAAGTCGAGGTTTGACTTCCCGGCAACCACCGCGATTTTCTACCGGGCCACGGGGATCGCGACCCTGAAATTCGGGACCAACAAAACCAATCCGAACGTTGGGGTGATGGGCATCGATGAAAATTACCTGGCCACCTCAGGCGACGAGGTTGAATTTGGCCGGAATTTCAGTACCAACGAAATCTATTATGCCTCCAGCTCCGCGATCCTGGGAGCCTCCCTCGTCAAAGACCTGTTCAAGAACAAGGAGAATCCCATCGGCCAGATCATCTCGATCGGTCCCGGTAAATTCAAGGTGATCGGCGTGCTGAAATCGAAGGGTTCAAGCATGGGTTTCAGCGGCGACCGCGCCTGTTTCATCCCGATCAGCAATGTTCGGATGAACTTTCCGCGGCCGAACATGTCGTTCAACATCAATGTCATGGCAAAACGACCCGAGCTCGTTGACGCAGCAGTGGGCGAGGCAACCGCCGCCTTGAGGAATATCAGGAAAGTGCCGGTGGGTATTGACGACACTTTTGAGATCACCAAAAGCGACAACATCGCCAAAATGTTTATCGAAAACATCAAAATAGTTACCTGGTCAGCCACGGTCATCGGGTTTATCACCCTGCTCGGTGCCGCGATCGGGCTGATGAACATCATGCTCGTTTCGGTCACCGAACGCACCCGTGAAATCGGGATCCGCAAAGCCATCGGGGCCACCAAGCGGGTCATCCGCAACCAGTTCCTGGTCGAGTCGATTGTGATCGGCCAGCTCGGCGGCATCCTCGGGATCATCCTTGGCATCCTGGTGGGCAATGTCATGTCACTCATCATCGGCAGTGCCTTCATCGTTCCCTGGCTGTGGATCCTGCTTGGGGTGTTCCTTTGTTTCGGAGTTGCCCTCGTCAGCGGGATCATCCCGGCGCGGAAGGCTGCCAACCTCGACCCGATCGAATCACTGCGTTTCGAATAAACCATGGTTACGGATCTGGGCGGCGTCATTTCCCTGCTGCAAAAAGAATTCCCCTATGAACCCACCCCCGGGCAGGACAAACTGCTCGGCGAACTTGCCGTTTTCCTGACCCTGTCGTGGAAACAGCCGAATGCCCTGTTCATCCTGCGGGGGTATGCCGGTACCGGGAAGACCACGGTGGTGAAGGCCCTGGTGGATGTGCTCCCGCAGATCGGCAAGAAAACGGCATTGCTGGCGCCAACGGGTCGCGCAGCCAAAGTACTGACAAGCTATACGAAGCGGCAGGCCAACACCATCCACCGCAAAATTTATCTTGCCCGCACCAACAAGGATGGGCTGATCGATCTGAAACTCCAGACAAATTACCACAAGCACACCCTGTTCATCGTGGATGAAGCCTCCATGATCCAGCACACCATGACGGCCGAGGGAGCTTTATTTTCCTCCCGGAACCTGCTCGATGATCTTTTCAGGTTTGTATACAGCGGCGAAAACTGCCGTATGCTTTTCATCGGCGACGCGGCGCAGCTGCCTCCCGTTGGCCTGGCGCACAGTCCCGCCCTCGACCATGAATTCCTGCAGCGATCCTATCACCTTTCCATCGACACTTTTGAACTCACCGAGGTGGTCAGGCAGGCAAAGGAGTCGGGGATACTGGTCAACGCCACGCAGGTCAGGAGTCAGATACAATTGCAGAAAACAGGCTTCCCGATGTTTTCAATTGGAAACTACCGGGATATCATCCGCCTGAACGGCCAGGACCTTGAGGAGGCCCTGAACCATGCCTATTCGGGGCACCAGAAGGAGAACAACGTGGTCATCTGCAGGTCGAACAAGCGGGCCAACATCTTCAACCGGGAGATCCGCAACCGGATCCTGTTCCTGGATGAGGAGATCATGACCGGCGATTACCTGATGGTGGTCAAAAACAACTATTACTGGCTCCCGGTCGAATCTGCCGCGGGATTCGTTGCCAACGGCGATATCGTGGAGCTGATGCGGATCCGGAATATCGAGGAGATGTACGGGTTCAGGTTTGCCGACGTCACCATCAGGTTCATCGATTATCCCGATGAAAAGGACCTCGATGTGAAGATCATCCTCAACACCCTGATGGCCGAATCGGCCGCCCTGCCCCAGGCCGACAACAACAGGCTCTTCCAGGCAGTGATGGCCGACTATGAAGAGATCCCGTCGCGGCGTGAACGGCTTGAAAAAGTGAAGGCAAACCCCTACTTCAATGCCCTGCAGGTGAAATTCGCCTATGCGCTCACCTGTCACAAAACCCAGGGAGGCCAGTGGGATACCGTGTTTATCGACCAGGGCTACCTGAACGACCAGATGATCAACGTCGAATTCAGCCGCTGGCTTTACACGGCGGTTACACGGGCCACAAAAAAGTTATACCTGGTTAATTTCGAAGAGCGGTTCTTTGATTGAGCAAAGAGCACCGGCTTTGAATGAGTGCACTTTGCCCGTCAAAGTTTACCAGCCCAGGAGGGTAAGGCCAACGGTAAAGGGATACAATGCCGGTCCCTGGTCTTTCTGGAACATGCTGGTGATCGAGTAGGTGCTGAACAGGTTGAGATGCGACCAGCCGATGCGGAAAGCGGCATCCACCTTGAAAGGGCTCAGGTGATAGGTCCCGCGGTCGTTAACGGTATAGTGGTCCACATCATACGAAGCCACTTTGTTCCCCTTATTATCAACCAGGAAATAGGAGCCCTCTTTGCTGTTGTACCACTGCTTGGTATAGGTCCCGATGCGCACACCGGCAACGACGCCAACCGTGATGTGAAAACTGTTCATGCGGCGGTACGGGTTGGTCTGGTATTCGAAAAACAGGGGCAGGTTGAGGTAGGTCACCACCATTTTATTCACCTTCATGCTGACAGGTTGTCCATGGGCATCCTGGACCTTGTAGGCCGTGATGGCCGCTGAATCCTTCACCATGACATAATTGTCAGTAAAATAATAGTTTGTGAACTGTAACCCGAGGCCGGTCGTAAAGCCGATATGGTTTTTAAGGAGGTTGACATTGAGTTCAAAGGGGTTGATATTTACAGTCAGTGAACGGGCCGTGTTCAGATTCATGAACGGGTAGGCCGGGTTGAACTTCATATCTCCCCCGGAGGTCAGGTAACCGCTGAAGCCCAGTTCGACACCGGCCCAGTGACCGTTGTATTTTTTCTTGTGCATGCAGTATGGAAAGTCGTCCATGCTGAAGTTGCCCATGGCTGCAGAGAAGTCCTTCATCGAGGCGCTGTCGCCCATTGGCCAGCCGTGGTGGTGCATCGGGCATTTGGTTGAATCCTGCGCACTTACGCGAAAAGAAAAGAGAAATATGACGGAAAACAGGATTGCTGTTTTTGCAAGTTTATACATAATCGTTACAATTTTAGTTAGACAATTTGTACGATAGGACGAGAATGAAAGGAGAATGTTACAGTCGTGAAGAAATTAAGAATCGAGTTTCAGTACGGCGAGGAAAGCCTTCTGCGGAACCTCGACGTTTCCTATCTGGCGCATTCTCTTCTTTCCTTTTTTCTGTTTTTCAAGCAATTTGCGTTTCCGGGTGATATCGCCGCCATAGCATTTGGCCGTAACATCCTTCCGGAGGGCCTTGACGGTTTCGCGCGCGATCACCTTGGCGCCGATGGCTGCCTGGATGGCAACGTCGTATTGCTGGCGCGGTATGAATTCCTTGAGTTTTTCACAGAACCGGCGGCCGAAATCATAGGCGTTGTTGCGGGTGATGAGCGCCGAAAGGGCGTCAACGATCTCCCCGTTGAGGAGGATGTCGAGTTTCACCAGGTCGGCGGTCTGCCAGCCCGACGGGTGGTAATCGAACGATGCGTAACCTTTTGAAATGCTTTTCAGGCGGTCGTAGAAGTCGAAGACGATCTCGCCAAGCGGCAGTTCGACCGTGAGTTCGATGCGGTCGGTGGTGAGGTAAACCTGGTTTTTCAGCATCCCACGTTTGCCGACACACAGGGTCATGATGGCGCCGATGTACTCCGATTTGGTAATGATGTTCGCGGTGATGGTGGGTTCCTCGATCTTGTTGATGTAATTGGGTTCGGGCAGGCCTGAAGGATTGTAAACATCCATGACCTCGCCCTTGGTGGTATAGACCTTGTAGGAGACGTTGGGCACGGTGGTAATCACATCCATGTCGAATTCACGATCGAGGCGTTCCTGTACGATTTCCATGTGCAGCAGCCCGAGGAACCCACAGCGGAAACCGAAGCCCAGTGCGGCGGACGCTTCCGGTTCGAAGGAGAGGGAGGCGTCGTTGAGCCTTAATTTTTCGAGCGAATCGCGCAATACTTCATAATCATCGGCGTCGGTTGGATAGATGCCGGCGAAGACCATCGGTTTCACCCCGAGGAAACCCTCGATGATTTCGGTTGTGGGCCGGTCGACATGGGTGATGGTATCGCCCACCTGGACCTCTTTGCTGTTTTTGATGCCCGAGATGATGTAGCCGACATCCCCTGCATAGACTGTGTCGCGGACCTCCTGTTTCAGCCGCAGGATGCCCACCTCGTCGGCACGGTAATCCATGCCGGTGGCGACAAATTTCACATGGTCGCCCTTTTTGATCGAGCCGTTGAAAATCCTGTAATAGGCGATGACGCCCCTGAACGGGTTGAACAGTGAATCGAAGATAAGCGCCTGCAGGGGAGCTTCGGGGTCGCCTTTCGGACATGGAATCCGGGCTATGATGGCGTCGAGGACCTCGTCGATCCCGAGCCCGGTTTTTGCACTGACCGCGAGGATTTCGTCGTGGTCGCAACCGAGCAGGTCGACGATCTGGTCTTTCACCTCTTCGATCATGGCGGCATCCATGTCTATTTTATTCAGAACCGGGATGATGGTCAGGTTGTGATCAATGGCAAGGTAAAGGTTCGAGATCGTCTGCGCCTGGATGCCCTGCGTCGCATCGACGACCAGGAGTGCCCCTTCGCATGCTGCGATGGCGCGTGATACTTCATACGAAAAATCGACATGCCCGGGGGTATCAATAAGGTTCAGGACATATTCCTCGCCGTTGTGAGGAAAATTCATCTGGATGGCATGGCTCTTGATGGTAATCCCGCGTTCGCGTTCAAGGTCCATATCATCCAGAACCTGTTCCTTTGAATCGCGTTCGGAGACCGTGTTGGTCCATTGTAACAAGCGGTCGGCCAGCGTCGATTTCCCGTGATCGATATGGGCAATAATACAAAAGTTGCGGAGATTTTTCACGGGAGCAAAGATACAAAATAACTTTTATCAATCAAGGGGAGGAACAGGGCTGGGGAAAACGGGAAACATGGCATCAGGCAACAGGCAATAGGCAATAGGCAGCCAGTCAGCTACCACAGAAATCGTAAATCGTAAATCCAACTACCTCAATATCGTTACCGACCCGTGCAGGTTACGCTGGATGGTCCCTGCAAGTGTGATTTCAAATACGTCGCAGATATAAAAATAGGTGCCGTCGCTGCAGGGCTGGTGGGTCGACTTGTCCCTCCCGTCCCACCTGATGTCGGGGTCGCGGGTTTCGAACACCTCCTTTCCCCAGCGGTCGAAAATCTTCATATTCACCTCGCTCACGGAGGAGTATGGAAAGGGTATGAAAAAATCGTTTTTGCCATCCCCGTTGGGCGTAAAGAGGTTCGGCAGCCTGTACAGGCATTCGCTGCCGGCGGTGATGTCGATGCAGACAATATTGCTCATCTGGCTGCGGTTGCCCACCGAATCGACCGCAACCACGCCGTAACAGCCTACGATGGTCTGGGGCGGCCTGTGGGTGTAAACGGTATCATGGGCATCGGTGATTGAATCGATCAGTTTTGGTTTGCCCTGGTTTTGCGTATAGTATATGTAGTACCTCGCCACATCGTTCTGGCAGGTGTCAACCGGTTTTCTCCAGGATAACACGTTGGTTCCCTCCTTGCAATTCGTCGCAACGGTTAACCTGGGAGGACAGGGGGGGATGTTATCGACCGGAACGGTACAGGTTTCCTGTGAAAGGTTGATAATCGGATCTACAAAGCCTCCCGCTGAATATTTCCCGGTACTCCGGATCTTGTAACAATACGTGAGCCCATTGACAAGTCCCTTGTCGGTGTAAGCGGGGGTGAGGCTCATTCCCACCGAATCGTAGGTGTTGGCGCCGGGATTCTTGCGGAATACGGCAAAGCGCAGGTTCGTCCACGGGGTCTGGCTGGTCCATGCAAGCCTCACCTTCCGGTCGGTGGGAGCGGCTGAAAGGTACATCGAAGCCGCCTGCTGCGACGATCCGATCAGGAATCGGTTCCCGGGGGTCAGGTTGTAGAGGTCGATGCGGTAATGAAAGCCGAACAGCTTCGTGTTCAGGAGTGTGTCGGTTATGATGGTGTCGTTCAGGTTTGACAGGGAGTCGGTCAGCACAAACAGCCCGGGGTTGTCCGACCTTGACCGCGCCACGATGTATTTGTACGGCCCGGGCGCCTGCACCGGGTCGATTTCGGTAGGCTTCGACCAGGCCAGGTAAACAGACCCGTTGGTTTCACTGGTTGTTTTTATACTCACGTTGGTGATTACGGGAACATCCTTTATCAGGGTGGCGCATGCCTCGTTGGAGGCGTAACTTTCGGCAGCATCGGGATAGGTTGCCACCACCATGTAACAATACTTGAGCCCGCGCACCAGCCCGCTTCCCTGGTTGTCGTCGAGATAGGTGGTCCGGGTAATGTCGCTGAACACCGATATTTTACGGTATCCGAGGTAGGCGGGAACCCCGGTTTCGCAATAGGAGTGCACATAGCCGGTAGAATCAGCCTTTCGCCACACTTCGTAACCGGTGGCATTGGCACAGGTGTAATTGTCCCAGTTCAGGGTGATGGTATTCCCCAGGGGGACTGCTGTGAGTTTTGTCGGTGCCGGGCCCACCACCAGGATGTTGACCGACTTCAATGAGGCAAGGTTGACCGGCTGCCCGTCGTCCTTTGCCTTGAAGAAAACCTGGTAATGATGTTTTTTTACATGGTTGCAAACGGTATTCCAGTGAAACACTGCCTGCGTATGGCCAAGCCCGGTAACTGGATTAGGGTCAAGGGTTGCGGGACTGTCGGCCAGGATGAAGGGACCGCCGGTGCCCGAGAGGGTCACGTTGTTGCTGTCGGGGTCGGAGGCTTTGACCACAAAACGAAGGTTTTTCCCGGCTTCGATGCATGTGTCCTGCACCGGGTCGATTTGCGGGGGCCGGTTGTTGCAGGCCACCACGATGATCTGCATGTCGCGCAAAACGCTCCCGATCTTAACGCCGCCCCGCCATTCCTCTATCAGGATGGCAATATTGAATTCACCCTGCTGTTCGGGGCTGTCCCACAGGAAATCACCCGTGACCGAATCGAGCGAGATCTTGTGCAAGGCCTGGGGGAAGGTGTATCCCGGGATGATTTGTCCCTGCGCACCCCGGCAAGGAACCAGTTTATATGACAAACTGTCCCCGTCGGGATCGTAGGCTCCCGGGTTGTGGTAAAAGGGCTGTCCGACACACCCGTTGTCGACCGGGGGAACGAGCAGTATAGGTGAATCATCAAAACCCGAGATAAAGGGGCTGATGGTGAGTTCACAATAGATGTACATCGGGGTGTTGATCGAATTGGGAATGTTGATGATGCCGCCATTCCGGTTCGGGTCTTCGCAGGAGATGACATAGTGCGCCGGCCCGCTGAAGGTATGCTGACCGTGGTAAACATTGTAGGTGATGTCATCCGGCAGGTTTGTCTCAATGTCACGGTGTACGTCGGAGGAGGTTCCGTCGCCCCAGTTCACCGTCAGGTAGTCGCGGTAGATGTTGGCCGGGCTGGGGGTGAAGGTATATGAGGTGAGCGTTAGCTCGTAAGTGTTCAGGTAGAGATGCTTGAATGACATTTCCGCAGCACGCTGGTGGGTGGCGAAAACATGCAGCGGGGTGACTGCATACGACAACAGGATCAGCAAAACAAGGCGCAAAATCAATTGTCTCGGCATAGCATACAGGAGCTTGGGATAAGCAACGTCAAAAGTAATAATTTTCCTCGCGCCGGGAGAGATATCGGCGCATTATTTCAAACCATTCTGAATTTTAAATTAAATTTGCATCCCATAATGAAACCAGCCAGCAACGATGTACCAGCAGGAACCGGAAATTGAGAAACAGGAAATCATAAAGCGCTACCGTAACCTTCTGCGTGTCTGGAAACCGAAAAATCCCGAGGATAAAAAAATTGTAAAGAAGGCCTTTAAGATGGCCCTGGAGGCACATAAGGACATGCGCCGCAAAACCGGGGAACCCTATATCTATCATCCCCTGAGCGTTGCGACGATTGCCGTCGGCGAGATCGGGCTCGGGGCGACCTCGATCGTGTGCGCCTTGCTGCACGATGTGGTGGAGGATACCGAATACACCCTCGAGGACATCCGCGGTCTTTTCGGTGACAAAGTGGCAACCATCATCGACGGACTGACCAAGATCAAGGGAATATTCGACCAGCAGACCACCTCCATCAACGCCGAGAATTTCAAGAAGATCCTGCTGACCCTTTCGGACGACGTGAGGGTGATCCTCATCAAACTGGCCGACCGCCTGCACAACATGCGGACCCTGCACGCCCTTGGTCATGAAAAACAATTGAAAATATCGTCGGAAACCATCATCCTGTATGCACCCCTGGCGCATCGCCTTGGGTTGCATGCCATCAAGAGTGAACTGGAAGACCTGGCGCTGAAATATACCGAACCCGAGGTTTACGCGAACATCTCGAGGAAACTCCGCGAAACGGCGGCCGACCGGAACCGTTTTGTCAACAAATTCATCTACCCGATCAAGCAGGCCCTGACAAAAAAAGGGATCACCTTCGACATCAAGGCAAGGGAAAAATCGATCGCGGCCATCCGGCTGAAGATGCAGAAAAAGGAGGTGCCGTTCGAGGAGATCTACGACATTTTCGCGATCAGGATCGTCATCGATTCTCCCATCGAAACCGAGAAGGCCGATTGCTGGAAGGTGTATGCGGCCATCACCGACTCGTACCGCCCCAACATGGAAAGGCTGCGCGACTGGATCTCCATTCCCAAAGCCAACGGATATGAGGCGCTGCACACCACCGTGATGAGCCATACCGGCGAGTGGGTCGAGATACAGATCAGGTCGCGGCGCATGGATGAAATTGCCGAGAAAGGTTACGCCGCCCACTGGAAATACAAGGAGGCCATGCATGTGAACCGGCAACTCGACAACTGGCTCGACCGCATCAAGGAGATGATCGAAAGCCCGGATGCCGATGCGCTTTCGTTTCTCGATGATGTCAAAGGCTATTTCTTCCTCGACGAAATTTCAGTATTTACCCCCCAGGGTGAATTGCGGACCCTGCCGGCCAATTCATCCGTGCTCGATTTTGCCTATGCCATTCACAGTGAACTGGGCGACACCTGCATCGGCGCGAAGGTTGACAAGAAGCTGGCTGCCATCAACCACACGCTGAAAAACGGGCAGCAGGTGGAGATAATCACCTCCACCAAGCAAAGCCCGAAGGAAGAGTGGCTGGGCTACGTGGTCACGACCAGGGCCAAAACCAATATCAAGATCGCGGTAAGGCACGAAAAAAAGAAATTTGCAAAACAGGGCCGGGAGAAACTGGGAAAATGGTTTTTGCAGCTGGGCATCGAATTCTCGAATGAGAATATCAAGCGGTTCATCACGGCGAGCAACTTCAACAGCCTGACCGACCTCTATTACGCGGCGGCCCAGGACACCATCGGGATCAAGGATGTGAAGTCGTTTGCCGCATCCAGTTTCAGGAACGGATGGCTTAATTTCGTTTCAAAAAACACCCCCAAAGGGAGAAAATCACCGGAGACCGACGAGGCTCCGAAAATTCCTGAAGCAGCGGAGCACCCTGCACATTTCAGTCCTGAAAACCCGGGTCCGCTGAACTACGAGGTGGCCCCCTGCTGCAACCCGATTCCCGGCGATGAGGTGATCGGCTTCACCCGCGACAACTACCTGCCCATCCAGATCCACCGGACAAAATGCGCCAAAGCCCAGGAGATGATGACTGTATACGGCAACCACATGGTCAAGGTGAACTGGACCAACAACGAATCTTTTTCCTTCCTGTCGGATATCAAAGTGACCGGTATCGACAAAAAGGGACTCATCAATGAAATAACACGCATCATTTCGAACGATCTTAATCTGAATATCAAGTCGTTCCATATCGAGGCTGAAAATGGTCTCACCCAGGGATCGATCACATTGTACGTTCAGAATGTCGAAAATCTGAATGAAGCACTTCATAATCTGACCCTGATTGAGGGCATCACCCATGTTGACAGGATCGACTGATGAAAATATTTCTATTTTTATTTGTTCTAAATACTGATAAATGTCTATCTTTATGCCAAATTTCCAGATATGATCAAGAAACCCACTGAAGATGTGTTTGAAACCGTGTCGGGCATGTTTACCGAATACCTCGAACGACACGGACATCGGAAAACTCCTGAACGCTACACAATTTTAAAAGAGATTTTTGCTACCGAAGGTCATTTTGATATTGAAACCCTCTATATCAGGATGAAAAATCACAAATACCGTGTAAGCAGGGCGACTCTTTACAACACCATTGAATTGCTGCTCGATTGCGGCCTGGTGACCAAGCACCAGTTTGGAACCAACTACGCCCAGTTTGAAAAATCGGCATTGCTGAAGCAGCATGACCATTTCATTTTTGACGATTCCGGCGAGGTCATCGAATTTTACGACCCGAGGATCGAAGAGGTCAAGGCCCATGTTGAAGAGATGTTCAATGTTAAAATAAACCATTACGCGCTTACCTTTTACGGTCAGTCGAAATCGAAGAAGTAAACACTATTTATGAAGGTTGATGTAATCCTGGGATTGCAGTGGGGGGACGAAGGTAAAGGAAAGATTGTTGATGTCTTTACCCCCCGCTATGATATCATTGCCCGTTTTCAGGGCGGACCGAATGCCGGTCACACCATCATTTTCGGTGGTAAGAAATTTGTTCTTCACACGATCCCGTCGGGGATCTTTCACCGTAAAACCCAGAACGTGATCGGGAACGGTGTCATCATCGACCCGCTGATCCTCTTCAGGGAGATTGACAAACTCAGAGAGTCGGGAATGGAACCTTCAGAAAACCTGCTGGTTTCCAAACGGGCCCACCTCATCCTGCCAACCCACCGACTGCTGGATGCAGCCCTGGAATCGGAAAAGGGCGACTCGAAAATCGGATCGACCCTCAAAGGGATCGGGCCCACCTATACCGATAAGTATGGCCGGAGCGGGCTGCGTGTCGGGAATATCTTTGACCCCGGATTCGGGGCCTCCTATGACCGGCTCAAAGCGGAACATCTTGAAGTGACCCGTCATCTTGGTTTCGATCATTCGGTCCACCTGCTCGACACGATGCCCTTCGAAGTATACGAAACAAAGTGGTTCGAGGCGATTGACAGGATGAAAGAGCTGAAGATCATCGACAGCGAAATTTTCCTTAACAAGAGCCTCGACGAGGGGAAATCGGTTTTGGCCGAAGGGGCGCAGGGCACCATGCTCGATGTCGATTTCGGATCCTACCCGTTTGTTACCTCCTCCAACACCATCACTTCGGGCGTCTGCTCCGGGCTGGGCGTTTCCCCGCATCGTATCGGCAAGGTTTACGGCGTTTTCAAAGCCTATTGCACCCGTGTTGGCAGCGGCCCGTTTCCGACCGAACTGGATGACAGCGACGGTGAAAAAATGAGGGTTGGGGGAAATGAGTTCGGCTCGACCACCGGCCGGCCGCGGCGCTGCGGGTGGCTTGATCTCCCGGCATTGCGCTATTCCATCATGCTGAATGGGGTCGACAGCCTGGTCATGATGAAATCGGATGTGCTGAATGACTTCCGGTCCATCAGGATCTGCACCAGGTACCAGTGCAAAAATAAAATTACGGATTCGTTCCCCTTCGAACTCAACGATGAGAATCTAAAACCGGTCTACCGGGAGATGAAGGGATGGGATTCAAGCCTTGAAAAGTGCGAGAAGGTTTCGGATATTCCAGAAGCCATGGCCGATTATATCAGTTTTATCGAAAAAGAGGTCGGACTGCCGGTCGACATCCTGTCCATCGGGCCCGACCGTTTGCAGACCCTCGAACGCTAATTCCTACAATTTCCGCTTTACTTCAATCTGTTCGTAGCCTTCAACGATGTCGCCAACCTGGATGTCGTTGAAGTTCTCGATGTTCAGTCCGCATTCGTAACCCGTAAGCACCTCTTTCACGTCGTCCTTGAAACGTTTCAGCGAACCCAGGTTGCCGGTCCAGACCACAATTCCGTCACGGATCACGCGGATCTTCGTATTGCGGGTAACCTTTCCGTCGAGCACCATGCAGCCGGCCACCGTGCCGACCTTGGTGATCCTGAAGACATCGCGTACTTCGATATTGCACAGGATCTTTTCTTCGATTTCGGGCGACAACATGCCCTCGATGGCAGCCTTGATCTCTTCGATGGCCTGGTAGATGATGGAATAGAGGCGGATGTCGATCTGTTCGGCTTCGGCCAGTTTGCGGGCGCTTACCGAAGGCCTTACCTGGAACCCCACGATGACTGCATTGGACGCAGAGGCGAGCAATACGTCCGATTCGGTGATGGCACCGACCGATTTGTGGATGACATTGACCATGACCTCTTCGTTCGAAAGCTTGAGGAGGGAGTCGGACAAAGCTTCGACCGATCCGTCAACATCGCCCTTCACAATGATGTTCAGCTCCTTGAAGTCGCCGATTGCGATCCTGCGTCCGATTTCATCGAGGGTGATGTGTTTCTGAGTGCGTAGACCCTGTTCGCGCTGCAACTGAAGGCGTTTTGTCGCAATGGCTTTTGATTCCTTTTCATCGGCCATGACATTGAACCCGTCGCCGGCCTGGGGTGCGCCGTTCAGTCCGAGCATCAGCATGGGTTGTGACGGGCCTGCCTCGCGGATCTGGATGTTCCGTTCGTTGTACATCGCCTTGACCTTTCCGTAGGTGGCGCCTGCAAGGACGATATCGCCCACACGCAGCGTGCCGTTCTGAACAAGAAGTTTCGACACATAGCCACGACCTTTGTCAAGCGATGATTCAACGACGGTACCGGTGGCAAGTCGTGTCGGGTTTGCTTTCAGGTTGAGCATTTCAGCCTCGAGCAGAACCTTTTCGAGCAACAGGTCGACATTGGTACCAACCTTGGCCGAAATTTCCTGGGTCTGGTATTTGCCACCCCATTCTTCGACGAGGATATTCATTTTTGAAAGCTCTTCGCGAATCTTTTCCGGGTTGGCGTTGGCCTTATCCATTTTATTGAATGCAAACACGATGGGTACGCCGGCAGCAAGGGCATGGTTGATGGCTTCGCGAGTTTGCGGCATGACGGTTTCATCGGCAGCGATCACGATGATGGCTACGTCGGTGATGCTGGCACCGCGGGCACGCATGGCTGTAAAGGCTTCGTGACCCGGCGTGTCGAGGAAGGTGATCTTCTTTCCATCCTCGCGCATCACTTCGTAGGCGCCGATGTGCTGGGTGATGCCGCCGGCTTCGCCGGCAACAACGTTGGTACTCCTGATAAAGTCGAGCAACTTGGTTTTCCCGTGGTCAACATGGCCCATGACGGTCACGATCGGCGGCCGGTCGGCCATGTCCTCGGGTTTGTCGGGCTCATTTTGCTTGATGGCTTCCTGTACCTCGACACTGACGAATTCGACCTTGTGGCCGAACTCTTCGGCAACGAGGGTCAGCGTTTCGGCGTCGAGGCGCTGGTTGATCGACACGAACATGCCCAGGGCCATGCAGGTGGAGATGACATCGGTGACCGGCACGCTGAGCATGGAAGCCAGTTCGTTGGCTGTGACGAACTCGGTGACCTTGATCACGCGTTTGCCTTCCTCCATCCGTTCCTGTTCCTGGTGCATCTGCTGGCTCACCGCATCGCGCTTCGCCTTGCGGTATTTGGAGGCCTTTGATTTCCCCGAGGGGCTTAACCTTGCAAGTGTCTCCTTGATCTGCTTTTCGATGTCCTCTACCGTAACTTCTGATTTCTGAACATCCTTCTGTGATTTCTTATCTTTGGCCAGGGTCAGTTTATGACCGCTGGCACGCGGGGCATCGGCAGGCGTAACCGTTACGCTACCGGTGGGGGTACCCTCTTCGCCCTGGCGTTTAATGCGGCGGCGTTTCTTTTTCTTCGATTTCAGTGTTTCGTCCGATGATGAGGCGACGGGCTGCGGCTTTCTCTTTTCGAATTTCTTGGGTTCGGGGAGCTGCATGGAGCCCAGGATCGTCGGGCCTTCCAGGATGATCCGTTCGGTGGGGAGGAAATTGGATTCCTGCACCGGTTCTGCCGGTTTGATTATTTCGGGAACGACAACCACTTCCTGCACGGGAGGTGCGGCCTCTTCATGAATTTCAGCAGCGGGGGCAGGGGCTTCAGCAATTTTTTCAGGTTCCCTGGTTTCGGGTGGTGCCACGGGGGCTTCGGCCGGTGCGGGTTTTTCCTTGACCTTCCTGACCATTTTTTTATCGAAAATTGCCAGGTCCATCTTCCCGACAATCTTCAGATCGCCGGTTGTCTGTTTTTCGGGTTCCGGTTCGGGAACTGCAGGGATCTCTTCAACCTGCGTTACTGACTCGTTAACAGGGGGTTCGGCAACTTTGACCTCCTGCACAGGCGGGTGGACCATGACGGGTTCGGTAACCGGAGCCTCATGAACGACGGCAACGGGTGCAGGTTCAGCCGCGACGGGCGGCTCGGCCGCTTGCGCCGGCATAGCCGGAGCCTCGGGCTGAAGGGGTGCGGGCGCCTCTGCCGGTGCCGGGGGAACTTCCTCCTTTTTGGCAACGGGGGCAGGCTCTTTAACCGGTGGCTTTACAAAAACATCCTTGGGTTTCCTGGCAACATCGTATTGCTTTTTTTCAAAATCGATGGAGACATTCTTGATAAACAGGTCGTCAAGTTCCTTCTCCCGGTCCTTGGAGGCCGTCTTTTTATCCTCGATGGTGATGGTCTCATGCGCAGTGAACTGCAGCCCGATCTTTTTTGCCTCTTCCTTGACATGTTTCTCCGATGCGAATTCCTTCATCAGGAGGGTATACATATCCTGTGTCAGTTTCGCATTGGGATCCATATCGATCGGGAAACCCTTTTTATTAAGGAAATCCACCACGGTCTTCATCCCAATGTTGAATTCCCGTGCAGCTTTGCTTAATCTGGTACTAGTTACGCCTTCACTCATTGAGCAAAATTATGGTTTTTTATTCAAATTCAGCCTTTAAAATACGAACAACCTCGTTGATGGTCTCTTCTTCGAGGTCGGTCCGTTTAACCAACTCGTCGACAGCAAGATCCAGGACGCTTTTGGCCGTATCACAACCAATGGATTTCAGTTCATCGATGATCCACTGATCGATTTCATCGGAAAATTCCTGGATGTCGACGTCTTCATTGTCGACATCGGTATCGCGATAGACATCGATTTCGTAGCCGGTCAGTTTCCCGGCCAGTTTGATGTTGAAACCACCTTTGCCGATGGCCAGGGAAACCTGGTCGGGCTTCATGTAAACGTCGGCGCGTTTTTCCTCCTCGATGATCACGATGGAGGAAACCTTGGCCGGGCTCAGCGCTCGCTGTATGAAGAGCGACGGGTTGGTGGTAAAGTTGATGACATCGATATTTTCATTTTTCAGCTCGCGCACGATTCCATGGATCCTGCTTCCCTTCATCCCGACGCATGCCCCGACGGGGTCGATGCGGTCGTCGTACGATTCCACCGCGATCTTGGCGCGTTCGCCCGGAACCCTTACGATCTTCCTGATGTTGATCAGCCCGTCGTAAACTTCGGGAACTTCCGATTCGAACAACCGTTCAAGGAAAGCTTCGGAGGTTCTTGAAAGAATGATGACCGGGTTGTTGTTCTTCATCTCCACCTTTGAAACGACCGCGCGGATGGTATCACCCTTGCGGTAGAAATCGGACGGGATCTGTTCCGATTTGGGCAGGATCAGTTCAATATTTTCATCGTCGAGCACCAGGATCTCTTTTTTCCATACCTGGTATACCTCTCCCGAAATGATCTCGCCGATTTTTTCGCGGTATTTAGCGTAAACATTGTTCTTTTCGTATTCCTGAATCTTTGAGATCAGGTTCTGGCGGATTGCAAGGATCTCACGGCGGCCGAAGCTCTCCAGTTTGATCTCCTCGGAAAAGTCTTCACCCACTTCAAAGTCGGGTTCGATCTTGATGGCTTCCGATAATGGCACCTGCGTATTCTCATCTTCCACCGCACCGTCTTCAACGATGGTCCGGGAACGGAAAATTTCAAGGTCTCCCTTGTCGATGTTCACAATGATGTCGAAATTATCGGCCGACCCAAACCTTTTCGTCAGCATGTGCTTGAACACATCTTCCAGGATGCGCATCATGGTTTCCCTGTCGATGTTTTTGAATTCCTTGAATTCCGAAAAGGTTTCGACTAAATTCAGATGTTCCATTGTTTGATGATTCTACTTTTTAAATGAAATTACTTCTTTTGCTGATTTAATGTCGTCAAATTTCAGGGTCACGGGAGTGGTTTCCGGATACTTTGCCGGTTTCTTCCCGGCTTTCTGTTCAACAGTAACAGCCGTTTCGTCCGCGTTCAAAACCTTCCCGGTGATCTTTGTCCCGGCGGTTGTGATGATTTCCAGCTCGTTGCCGATGTTTTTCCTGTATTGCCTGGGAAGTTTCAACGGACGGTCGGCCCCGGCAGAGGAGACGGTGAGTTCAAAGTCTTCCGTCTCCCGGTCGAGGTTTTCCTCGATGAAGTGGCTCAGGCCGCGGCATACCTCGATACCGACCCGGTGGTCGCCGTCAACGTAAATCGAGATACGGTTACCCGGTTTGATGGACATCTCCACAAGGAAAAATTCACTTCCCTCAAAGTGCGCCTCTACCAGTTTCCTGACCTGTTTCTCTGTGATCATGACTTATTAATAAAAGAGGGGACTTTCTGTCCCCCCGTATCTTCAAACCTGAATCGGGTGCAAAGATAGATAAATTAATAATACAACCGTTAATTGATTGTTAATATTTTAGGAAGACAAATACAAATTACGATTTACGATTTACGATTTATGATTTTCCTGTCACCCTTCACTTCTACAACGGTTCCGCGCTTATAAGCACAAGGGCCGGGGAGAGCAATGTAGAAACACGCTCTGAATCAATCCAAAGATCAAGTTTCCCGGCAGTTTGATCAAACCGATCCTGATCAACAAACCCGTGGTGCTTCCGCCACCGATTCCTGCCAAATAAATCTTCGTAAATAACATAAATATTCCTTGACATTTCATTTCTTTTCATTAACTTTAGAAGCCTGATCATCCAAAGAACCAAGTATTTACAATTAATCTAAATTAAAATGAAAAACAAAAACAGAATCTGGATTTATCCGTTGTTTATTTTGTGTGTTTTGTTTCTCCCGACAAGCAGCTGCAAAAAGAGCAGCAGCACGACTCCCGCCGCCAACACCATCACCGATGTGGATGGCAATCTATACCACTATGTGGTCATAGGTTCGCAAACATGGCTGGTTGAAAACCTGAAAACCACACACTACAATGATGGCACCCCCATCCCCAATGTTACCAATCCCGCAATCAGGGATACGTTGAAAACCGGCGCATATTTCTGGTATAATGATGATATTGCCAATAAAGCCGTTTATGGGGCTCTTTACAACTGGTGGGCGGTTAATACAGGCATCCTTGCACCCAAAGGCTGGCATGTGGCAAGCTATGATGAATGGTTAATATTAATCACCTATTCAGGTGGTGCAGATGCAGCCGGTGCGCATTTAAAAGAAAAAGGAGCTGCACATTGGGGCACTACCAATATCTCGGACAATAGCAGCGGTTTCACGGCTCTGCCCGGCGGCAACAGTAATTTAGACGGTAACTTCGGTGATATAGGCGTGTACGGATGGTGGTGGAGTGCTACCTATTCCGACAGTCATGATGCCTTTTCCCTCATGATGAGCCCCGGCAGTACCGGAGTAAACGGCGGAAGAAACAATCCTGATCAGTGTGGCTATTCAGTTCGCTGTCTCAAAAATTAAGGTTGCTGACAAGCCTGCCCGATTGACCACATGGAGATGATTTAATCCGTCCAATGACAATGAACCAGTTATTTACAATCAAACAAAATTAAAATGAAAAGCAATTACAGAATCTGGATTTATCCGTTGTTTATTTTGTGTGTTTTGTTTCTCACCACAAGCAGCTGCAAAAAGAGCAGCAGCACTACACCCGCCGCCAACACCATTACCGATGTGGATGGCAATCTATACCACTATGTGGTCTTAGGCACGCAAACATGGCTTGTTGAAAACCTGAAAACCACGCACTTCAACGATGGAACCCCCATCCCCAATGTTACCAATCCTGCTGACAGGCACATTTTGAAAACTTCTGCATATTTTTGGTATAATAATGATATTAGCTATAAAGACACTTATGGTGCTCTTTACGTCTGGTACGCAGTCAATACAGGTATACTTGCGCCCAAAGGCTGGCATGTACCAAGCAATGACGAATGGATAATATTAATCAACTTTTTAGGTGGTGGCGATATAGCGGCCAAGCATTTAAAAGAAAAAGGTGCAACACATTGGGAAAGTTCAAATATCTCGGATAATAGCAGCGGTTTTACAGCTCTTCCGGGTGGTTGCACCAATATTGATGGTTTCTTCGAGTATATGGGCATTTCTGGCAATTGGTGGACTACCACCCCTTATGCTCAGGGTGCCATATGCGAATCCATGACCTCCGGCAGTAACGGAGTACCGAATACACTTGGGAATCCTGAAAATTTTGGTTATTCGGTGCGTTGTATTAAGAATTAAGGTTGTTGACAAGCCTGCCCGTCTGAAGTTTGAAATTTTGCCATTACATCACCTGCCAAATGGCAAAATGTCAAGAGAAGCCGGCAGCCGGCCGGCTATACATTAAATCGTCACTCGTCACTTGTCACTCGTCACTTATTCAATCACCACGGGCTTTTCCGAAAGCGAGTGGCGGTTGACGATCCAGTAGATGATCGGGAAGATAAGCAGGATCAGGATGGTTGCCGTCACAAGTCCGCCGATGATCACGACGGCAAGCGGTTTCTGGCTTTCGCAGCCGATCCCCGAAGAGGTGGCCGCCGGCAGCAGCCCGATGGAGGCCATCAGCGCGGTCATGACCACCGGGCGGATGCGTGATTCAACCCCCTTTTTGATCGATTCGGCCAGCGTCATCTTGCGCATCATGTTCGAATTGAACTCGGTGATCAGGATCACGCCGTTCTGAACACAGATGCCGAAGAGTGCAATAAAGCCCACCCCTGCCGATATCCCGAAATTCATCCCGGTCAGGTGCAGGGCAAGGATCCCGCCGACCAGGGCAAAGGGTACGTTGACAAGTACCAGTCCGGCGTCGCGGGCATTTCCGAAGGCGATGAAGAGCAGGATGAAGATGATGATGATGCTCACAGGCACCACCTGGTTGAGCCGTTTGGTCGCACGCACCTGGTTTTCGAATTCACCGGTCCACTGGAAGGAATAGCCCTGCGGCAGCCTGATGGCTGCATTCACGCTTTTCTGGGCATCGGCGATGGTGCTTCCCAGGTCGCGGTCCCTCACGGTAAACTTGACGCCAATGAACCGCATGTTGTTGTCGCGGTATATGAAGGCCGGCCCGGTCATGGTTTTGATGTCGGCGATGTTGCTCAGTGCGATCCGCGATCCCGAGACGGTGGGCACCAGAATCCGGCGGATCTCATCCTCCGATTTCCGGTATTCATAAGGAAAGCGTATCCGGATGTCGAATTTGCGTTCGCCGTCGTACATGATGCTGGCCGTCTTGCCGCCGATGGCCATTTCGATGACCGCCTGGGCGTCGGCGGTCGTAACGCCGTAGAGGGCCATCCGCGGCTCATCGAGCATGATCTGGATCTCCGGCTGGCCGATGTTCCTGATGACCCCGGCATCCTTGATGCCGTCTATGTTCTGGATGCGTTTCAGCACCTCGTTTGAGTATTTGTCGAGGGTCTTCAGGTCGGGACCGAAAATTTTAACCACGTTGTTGGCGTTGATCCCCGCCACAGCCTCCTGTACGTTGTCAATGATCGGCTGCGAATAGTTGAAGTTGATCCCCTGGAAGTTCTTCAGGCTTTTATCCATCTCCTCGACGAGCTGGTCGTAGGTCAGCCTGCGCTTCCAGTCCTTCTTCGGCTTCAGGTTGACCTGCATCTGTACATAATAAAAACCGCTTGGATCGGTCCCGTCGTTCGACCGGCCGGTCTGGGAAAGGACCCCGTTCACCTCGGGGAACTCCTGCAGCTTTTTGCGGATGACGCCAGCCATGCTGACGGTCTCGCTGAGCGACATGCTCATGGGCATCTTGGCCTCGACCCACAGCGCCCCCTCGTTCAACTGGGGGAGGAATTCGGTGCCCAGCCAGCGGGTGCTGTATAACGCGAAAACCAGGAATATGAAGGCTACCGAGAGACTGATCTTCTTATGGCTGAAGGTCCAGAGAAACGAGGCCCCGACATGTTTATTGACAAAGGCGGTGAAATAATTCTTCCGTTCCCTGACATTCCTGGAAAGCAGCACGGAACTCATCACCGGCACAAGGGTCAGGGTCAGGATCAGGGCGCCCAGCAAGGCAAAGCCAAGGGTATAGGCCAGCGGGGCAAACATCTTGCCCTCCACCTTCTCGAACGAAAAGATGGGGATCAGCGCGGTGATGATGATCAGTTTTGAAAAGAAGACGGCTTTGCCGGTTTTGGAAGCCGTTTGTTTGATGAGCCCCAGCTTGCTCAGCTTGTTGAAGCGTGCCATCCCGAAATCCTTCGCCATATGGTCGAGCGCCACGAACAGCCCTTCGACCATCACCACGGCCCCGTCGATGATGATCCCGAAGTCGACGGCACCGAGCGACAGCAGGTTTGCACTCATCCCCATCAGGCGCAGGCAAAGGAAGGCAAACAGGAGCGAAAGGGGGATGATGATGGAAACGATCACGGTGGTACGCCAGTCGGCCATAAAGAGGAAAACCACCACCGTTACAAAGATGATCCCCTCGAGGAGGTTGTGCATCACGGTGTCGGTGCAGTAATCCACCAGGTCGTCGCGGTCGTAGAAGGTGTCGATATGAACATCCTTTGGCAGGATCTCCCTGTTCAGCTGTTCGACCTTCGCCCTGATCCCCTTCAGCACTTCGCTTGGATTTTCGCCCTTGCGCATGACGACAATTCCCTCGATGATGTCGTCTTTGGAATTGAACCCGGCCTGGCCCACGCGCGGGAGATCCGATTCAACGACGTTGGCCACATTTTTCACCAGGATCGGCACGCCGTTGATATCATCGACGATGATGTTTTCAATGTCCTCGATCTTGTCGAGCAGCCCCATTCCCCTTACCACGTATGCCTGGCCGTTTTTTTCAATGACGTCTCCGCCCACGTTGATGTTGCTTTTCGACACCGCCTGGTAGACCTCCAGCGGCGTGATCTCGTACTTCGACAGCAATACCGGGTTGATCTGGATCTCGTAGATCTTTTCGCGCCCCCCGAAGGTGTTGATATCGGCCACCCCGGAAACCGACCGGAGCTGCCGGTCGACCACCCAGGTCTGGAGGGTAAGCAGGTCGCGCGAGTTGCGTGTCTTACTGTTCAGGACATACCTGAAAATTTCCCCGGTGGGGCCATAGGGGGGCTGAACATCGGGAACCACCCCTTCGGGGAAATCAACTCCCCGGAGCTGGTTGTTGACCTGCTGCCGGGCGAAAAAGTCCTCTACATGATCTTCGAAAATGATTTTGACGACCGATAGCCCGAACATGTTGATCGATCGCACGCTGGTCTTGTTCTGGACCGAACTCATGGCAATCTCGATGGGGATGGAGACAAACCGCTCCACCTCCTCGGCGCTCCGGCCCTGCCACTGGCTGATGATGATGATCTGCGTATTCGTGACATCTGGGAAGGCTTCGATGGGGGTACGCACAAAACTGATAACCCCGGCGATCACCAGGATGCCGACCCAGAAAAAGGTAAAGAATTTGTTCTTGAGCGAAAATGCAACAATATTGCGTATGAAACGGTTCATGGGTTAATCGTTGAGTTCGTCATAGATGTAGAGCTGGTTTTTCGAAATGATCCGTTCGCCCTCCAGCAGGCCGGCAGAAATGTAGGTATGGTCGTCGGTCGAGCGGTAGATGGTGATCTCGCGTGTTTCAACATGGCTGCGGTCGTGGAACACCATGACAAAGTTCTTGCTCCTGTCGAAAATGACCGAAGAGGAAGGTACGGCGGCATAGAACTGGTTTTCGAGGTAATAGAGCGTAACGGTAGCCACCATTTCAGGCTTCAGGATAAAGCCGGGGTTGGGCAGCCTGATCCTGATCCTCAGGGTTTTTGTCTGCGGGTCGAGGATGTTGAAGATCTTGTCGACCTTCCCTTTGAACAACTTGTCGGGGTAACTGAGGGTCCTGATTTCAGCATCCATTCCCTCCGAGATCCGCGAGATGTCGCTTTCATAAACATTGGCAACCACCCACACCTCGTCGATCTGGGCGATGGTGAATATATTCTGTGCATTGTCGCTGCGCAGCAGCATGTCGTGGCTGATCTTCTTATCGGTCACAAACCCGCTGATGGGAGCCGTGACCAGGTAATCCGACTTGCGGCCGGTGCTGTAAATCTTGAACATTTCCTCGGTTTTCGTGAGGTTTGCCTGGACCTTCTGCAACTCCTTCTGGGCACCGAGCAGGTCTCTTTCGGAGGAGAGTTTCGCAGTGTAAAGGTCCTGCTGCACTTCAAGATTCTTCGTGGCCTGGGCAACGTCGCCCTGGGCTTCGGTGAGCTGTCGCTCCATGTCGGCCACCTCGCCGCTGTGGATCACGGCAAGCACATCCCCTTTTTTCACGTAATCGCCGCTTTCAACGTTCACCGAGGTTACATTTCCGCCCACCATCGGGAAAATCTCGACATATTTATCCTCCTCCGCCGAAATCTTGGCATTCAGGGTGATCGTTCCCCGGACCTGTTGTTTTTTAACGGTGTCTATGGTAATCCGTTTCATCATGGTATCGGTAACACTGAAAGGATGATCCTGCGCCACATCCTGGTTATGCCGGCCGGTACATGCAATCGTGAAACCCAGGAGGGCTGGTAATAAAAGGCGTAATTTGAAATTCATCGTCATGCTGTTATTTAAATAATTCAATCCCTGTAACATAGTTCAGTTCCTCAAAAGCGCTGATCCGGCTGGTGCTGATCTGGTAAAAATCGATGACCGATTGTGAAAACGCCTCGAAAAGGTCGGTAAACTCAAGCAGCGAAATGTTCTTTCTCCGGTAATTCTCCAGGATGCCACTGCTTAATTCGGTAACCTGCACCACGAGGGAGGTGTCAATCCTTCCGTATTCGGCATCAAGTTCGTGCATCTTGTTATACGCCGCCATCACATCCGCCTCCACCCCGATCTTCGCCTGCTCGCCGTTCACCTTGTACTCCTCCAACTGGGAGGCGGCCATCCGGATATTTCCCTTGTTGCGGTTGAACACCGGCAGCGGCATGCCAATGGACAGCCCGGTGTAGTTCCTGATATAGTTCCCGTTCTGGCTGTAGTCGAGGCCAATATTGAGATCGGGCACCGCCGTCCTTTTCTGAAGCGACAGGTTGAGTTCGCCCTGTTTGATCATGCTCCCGTTCATTTTATAATCGGGCCTGTTTTCGATGGCCAGGGCGATCAGGTCGGGCAGTTTCAGCCCGGGGTTCCTGTATTTTGCCGGTTCAGTATTCAGGGGGCAGGGAAGGATGAACCGGGTGTCGGCGAGGATGACCCGGAGGTTTTTTTCATTTTCGTTGATCTCATCGATGATCCCGGTTTTGTCGTTGCTCAGTTCAAGGTAAGAAGCCTCGAGCCTGGAATAATCCTTCATCGAAATGTTGCCCTTCTGGTATTGCCCCTTGTAACCCTTCAGGGTTTCATACAAGAGCCCCAGCTGGTTGTCGATGACAGCGACCGCCCTGGACATGTAACAAACCGTAAAGAAGCTCCTGTGTAGCTGGTATTTAAGCGATCTGGAAAGATCGTAATATTCAAGTTCCGTCATTTTTGCCGCTTCGGCAGCCAGGCGGTAGCCTGTCATCCGCTGCCCTGCAACCTGGAATACCTGGGAAAGGGCGAATGATTTATTGCCCTCGGGGTAGCTGATGTCCAGGAAGGTATGACTGTCCTGGTTGTACAGGCTGAATTCGGCTGAAAAACTGGGGTTCTGAAAAAGTTTAGCCTGGACAGCCTGGGCCTTTGCCGCGTCAACCTGGTACCGTGCCGCAACAAGCGAGAGATTCCTGTTAACCAGCAGGGAATCGGCCTGCCTGAGGGAAATTTTAAGCGTATCCTGCTGGGAGTAACCTACCTTGAAAAAGAAACAGGGAATCAGCAGGAAAAGAAGGTATCGTATATTCATATGGTTCATTAAACAA
>CAIMWF010000038.1 GCA_903845055.1 uncultured Bacteroidales bacterium
AAGCAGGACAACGTGCCTGACCCCGGCTGCTTTCAGCCCTTCGGCGATGGAGGTGGCATGCATGACCTGGGATGCGGTATAATCGGGTGCTGCCGCGTCGAACGGGATCATGGCATATACGGCGTCGGCGCCGGTAAAGGCAGCCTTTACGAGATCCGTATCGTAGGTGTCGCCCATAAACAATTCTGCTCCCAGGTCGGTCAGTGCTTTTGCCTTTTCGGCACTGCGGCTGATGATACGGACTTTATGACCCCTGCCGAGCAGGCCGATGGCAATCGGTTTACCGGTATTTCCTGTTGCACCGGTTATGACATATGTTTTCATTCTGATTGGTTTTAAGTGAATAATTAATAAAAATCGCGGGGGCCCCGCAACAACTCAATGTGCATGGTATTGCATCCCCGCAGGCTTTGAGTATCTGTTTTTCTCTTATTTTTTCAACAGTTTGAACGCATGCATCCACTCATTCCTGGCGAAACCCGGGATGCACCATAACATGCAAAGCGGTTCGATGGCCCTGGCTGCCTCGGCTGCGCCCATATCTTCTGCCTCCCAGCCAAATTGTCCCACGATGGAGGAAACCTGCTTCCTGGCATCTGCGTCATTTCCGCAAATGAACATGGTGGGTTTGACATCCCCGAAACCGGGATCGATCATGAGGGCGCTTCCCACGCTGTTAAAGGCTTTTACAAACCGGGCTTCCGGGAACTCCTTCTGGAGCTGCTCCATCTGCGAAGCATCCAGCCTGCTGAAATACTGAAGGACACCATTTACCGGGGGCAGGTCGGCGATGGGATTGGTCGTATCGATCACCACCTTCCCTGCAAGGTTCACCGCTCCTGCCAGCTCCAGTGCCGAACCTGCCATGGTTCCCTTGACGGCAAGCACGACGATCGAACCGAAGGCGGCGGCTTCGCTGAAGCTGCCCACCAGTCCCCCGCCTGTTTCCTGCCAGTCTGATAATTTTGATGCATCGCGTGTGCCCAGCATCACATCAAATCCGTATTTCAGGAAGCCGCTCCCAAGGACGCGTGCAACCTGTCCGGATCCTAATATTCCAATTTTTGTTTTCATGGTTTTCGACATATTGATAGGATTGATTTTAAAAATGGAGGATTAATAATTGTATGTACAAATATAAGCGCAAAAAAAATTATTTCCCGGCAAGTTGAAGGGCCGCCCGGTAGATGTTTGAGGTGAGTTTTTCAGCCGTTTCGTTACCGGTTACAGCAACAATCCGGTGGTAAAGCCCCTGCCAGCCCTGCACAATGATATCGTTCAGGTCTACCGAAGATGGGGTGGGGAATACCAGGATTTTTCTTCCCTCCCTGACCCTTTTGACCAGTTGCTGCTCTTCCAGCTTTTCCAGCAAACGGGTAACGGTTGATGGGGTCAGCATCATCATGCGGGCAAGTTCTCCCGAAGGGATCCCTGGATTTTTGTTGACGCTCATCACGATGAATGCGTAACTTGGGCTCAGACCGGCGGGGGCAAAACACTCTTCCGCCATTTTGGTCATCACCCGCGCAAGGGCGTTGGATGAATAATAAAGACAATGGCAATAAGGACTTTCATTTTCCTTCATGCCGCAAAGATATAAATAAATTGTATGTACAAGTAAATTTTTTTCTTCTCCGGTCTTTTTTCAGGATGCCCTGGTTTTTTTCATGCCTCTTTTCCCCACCTTTTCCCTGAATCTTCTTACAAGAGAAAGATGGGTAAGGTTGAGCAGTTTGTGGTTCAACAGGTAGGAGACTACAATTTTTTCAATCTCATGATGGAGGGGCAGGAGGATGGCAATCAGGAAGATCTTGATGAGCAGTACTTTCCAGGGCTCGCCAGCAGTAAGTTCATGAATTTTATGATCGGCAAGCAGGATGATGAACTCGAAGAGAAAGATGAAGGAAAAGAAACCCAGCATCCGGATAATCCACTCGGGCACCTTTAAGCTTCCCAGCATGATCAGGAGTACGAAAACCGAAAGGATCCCAATGGTGATGGCCGTGTATTGCAGGTAATGCCGTCGCAGGGTTTCCTGTTTTTCCTGTTCGGCCTGGCGCTCCCGCTGCCTGGTTTCATGGTCGATCTCCATCACGAGGATCTGGTCCTGTTTCGACAGGTTGTTGATACTGTCCGACAAGGCCTTGTTCAGTACGGAATATCGGAAGGCATTTTTATAATCGCCGGTGGATGCATACAGCGATGCAAGTTCCCGGGAAGCGATGACCATGTATTCGAAATAGGATGCACGCTCGGCAGCCTGGTAGGAGCTTGTGTATTTGACGACCGCTTTTTCCTTGTCACCGTGCCGAAGGAGGAATGCCGCATACCTGTTGTAAAATTTCGACCGGAGGATCAGGTTAGGGTCGGATGCCAGGAGTTCATCCGCCTTGCCAAAATAAAACAGGGCAGAATCGGGCCGGTGCTCCTCTTCACAAAAATATGCCTTCAGACGGTAGAACATAGAGGGATGACCCAATGCCAGTTTTGCCCATTCGACAGGAAACTGCTTAAGGTACAAATCCTTAAGCAGACCGATCTTGTCGGCCTCGACCAGGTGGGTACGGTAAAGGGCAATTTCATAATTCATGAGCCGCTGGTTCCCGGTCCGCGCTGCGTAATGGAGTACGTTGAGCATGCTCCTTTCATCCGGGTGGTTGTTGTTGGAGTTGATGTCGATGACCTGGAGATCATATTCAATCCACATCAGCGCTGCCGAATCAGCGGGATGACCCTTCAGTACCAGGTTGCGCTGCATCAGCTTGTACCGCGTTGCCTTGTTGTACAGTTTGTTGAAATTGTAAAAGCTGGAAAGCCTGTCGTAGCAATCTTTCAGTAACGCGGGGTTATGCTCCTTTTCGGCGATGTTGCTTGCCGTGATGTAATTCCTGAAGGCCTCAATTTTCTGATTTTTGCCCTCGAGACACCTGCCGATCGCCAGGTAACTTTCAGCTTTGTGAACCGCATTTTCGGAGGAACTTGCCAGGGAAAGCGATTTATAGATATATTCCAGGGCTTTGTCGTACTGGTAGACTGAAAGGTACACGATTGCCAGGTTTTTACTCGAAAGGTATGCTGCTTCGGGATTCCCCGAGGCGTCGGCAGCCTGCTCGGCTTCAAGCGCGCAGGCCAGTGCCCGCCGGTAATTTTCGTGAAGCCCGGTCGATTCTGCATAGCGGTTGCAGGCGAGTACCACCAGTTCAGGCCGGTGGCGCGTGTGCGCGATCGAGAGGGCAACCTCGCTGAGACTGTCTGCGATAGCATGGTCGTCAAGGAAATCGTTGCAGAAAAATGCCAGGTCGCACAACCTTTCTATCCGCGTACTGTCGTTGTGCTCCGTTTCTATTGCCTGCCTCATGTTCAGGAAACGGGCGGCAGGACCAGCCTGGCCGAAAAGATTCCCCGGGCGGGGCAGGAGAAAAAGGATGCACACCAGGGCAGCCATTGAAATAATCTTCCAGCAGCGTATCATTTTCTGGTTTTTTACTTATTTTTACTGTTGCTTGTCATTTTATTTGTTAATGTCTCTGCCAGGGAACACAGCAATTAAAGGCAAAACAGCATCAAATGGGGATACCGGTCGCATTTTTCCCCAAGGATAAAAAAAATCTCCTGCGAATCATAAATAATTATCTTTGAGCGAAATTAATACTTATTTATTATAATTCTAAATAATCTACTTATGAAAACCAACAAATATTTTTTCTCTGCGATGGGTTTCCTTACCGGCACCCTCTTCGGAATTTCAATTATTCTTTTTCTCTCCTTTTCAAATGCGCCGTCAGGAGCGGCACCTGCGGCTCAGAACGGTGCCATTTCAACAACGGTTGCCCACGATTATTTCAATGGTTACATGTCGGGTGCCGTGCCCTATACCCAGGTAATCAAGGGATTCACAATAGACAAGTCCCAGCTGACCGCCATGAACAGCATCCTTGGTGAAAATTCCGCACTGACCGGGTTCAGGATCTATTTCGGGAAGGACAACAGCGGCAACAAGGTTGGAATTGTTGTAGGGGTCGATAATTCCGGGAGGGACGCTGTAAAAAATTCAATCTATGGTACCAGTGCGGCTAACCTGAGTCCGTGCCCCCCGATTTGTGATGTCGCGAGCCCCATCACCCTGGGGAATTAATTATCAGCCGGACCCCGCTCCCGGTTTTACCAAGTTGCATGCAGCAGTGCAGGGTTGTTTTATTACCGGCAGAATTTTCCCTGCCTTTAAACAGCCAATCCTGGCATTGGCTGCCTGTTGGCGGTTTGCAACTCTGCCTTCATCCCGTAAAAGGAATAACCTTATCTTTGCAAAAAAAATGTTGTGGAACCGAATAATTTAAATCATATCAATCCCTTTGAGGCAAAAGTTATTGCTGCCGTCAGGTCGGTTTTTGACCCGGAAATCCCGGTAAACATCTATGATCTCGGACTGATTTACAACCTGCAGATCGATGAGGAGACCAAAGATGTTTACATCCTGATGACACTTACATCTCCCAATTGCCCGGTAGCGGAAGACATGCCCGACCAGGTGCGTGATGCCGTGAGGCTGGTGGAGGGTGTCGGAACCGTTACGGTTGAACTTACCTTTGAACCACCCTGGGACAAAGACATGCTTTCTGAATCTGCACTATTGGAGCTAGGCTTACTATAAAACAACAAAAATGACTCCTTCTACAGGACCATTGCTGACCACGATTAACTTTCCTTCCGATCTCAAAAAACTCAGGCTGGAAGAACTTCCGAAGTTGTGCGGAGAGATCCGCCAGTTTATCATCGAAGTAATGTCGGTCAACCCCGGGCATCTCGGTGCCAGCCTCGGGGCGGTTGAACTTGCCGTTGCACTGCAGTATGTTTACGATACGCCGTCCGACAAGATCATCTGGGATGTCGGGCACCAGGCATATGCCCACAAGATCCTCACCGGTCGGAAGGACCGGTTTTCAACCATCCGCACCTATAAAGGGATTAGCGGCTTCCCGAAAATGTCGGAAAGCGAATACGATGCTTTTGGCGTCGGGCACTCCTCCACCTCGATTTCGGCGGCGCTCGGCATGGCGGTGGCGGCAAAACTGAGCGGGGAAAATGAACGCCACCATGTAGCAGTGATCGGCGACGGCGCGATGACGGGCGGGATGGCGATGGAGGCGCTCAACAATGCCGGCGTCTCCAATGCCAACCTCATGGTGATCCTCAACGACAACCAGATCGCCATCGATAAAAATGTGGGGGCCATCAAGGACTACCTGGCCGACATTGTTACCTCGAGAACTTACAACAAGGTGAGGGACAAGATCTGGCTTGCCATGGGCGGCGGAACCAAATACGGGAAAAACTCCCGCGCCATTGTAAAACAGCTGGGAAATGCGGTGAAAACAACCCTCCTCAGGAGTGGTAATCTTTTTGAAGCCTTCAATTTCAGGTATTTCGGCCCGGTGGACGGAAATGATGTGATACGGCTTGTAAAGCTCTTAAAGGACATGAACGACATCAAGGGTCCGAAGTTGCTCCATATCCATACCATTAAGGGCAAGGGTTTTGAAAAGGCTGAAAAGGACCAGACGGTTTACCATGCACCCGGGGTTTTTGATAAAAATACCGGCACGATCAAGGAGGACAAGTGCCAGGGGCTTGCGCCGAAATACCAGACGGTGTTTGGCCGAACGATCATGGAACTGGCAGAGATGAACCCGAAAATTGTCGGGATTACCCCCGCCATGTCGACCGGGTGCTCCCTCAACCTGATGATGGCCCGGATGCCGGAACGGACTTTTGATGTCGGCATTGCCGAGCAGCATGCGGTGACCTTCAGCGCCGGGATGGCGGCCTCGGGGTATATGCCTTTCTGCAACATTTATTCAACCTTTATGCAGCGGGGTTACGACCAGGTAATTCATGATGTTGCCCTGCAGAAGCTCAATGTCGTTTTTTGCCTCGACCGGGGCGGACTGGTTGGCGAAGACGGGGCCACCCATCATGGCGCCTACGATCTCGCATACCTCCGGTGCATCCCCAACCTTGTTGTTGCATCGCCCATGAACGAAGAGGAATTGCGGAACCTGATGTTTACGGCTCAGATGGAGAACATGGGTCCTTTCGCCATACGGTATCCGAAGGGTCGCGGTGTCATGCAGAAATGGAAAACCGTGTTTGCGCCAGTTGAAGTGGGACGGGGAAGGATGATTCGCGATGGCCGTGATGGCGCCATCATCACATTGGGTCATGTTGGGAATTACGCGGCCGAAGCCTGCGCCGCGCTTGAAAAGTCGGGCATCTCCATGGCTCATGCCGACCTTCGTTTTCTGAAACCCCTTGACGAGGATCTGTTGCATGGGATCTTCAGGAAATTCACCACGGTCGTCACCGTTGAAGATGGTTCCATCATGGGAGGTACGGGCTCCGCAGTCCTGGAATTCATAGCCGATCACGGCTACCACGCCAGGGTACTCCGCCTGGGTATTCCCGACCAGTTTATCGAGCAGGGGTCGGTCGCGGAACTTCACCACGCATGCGGTTTTGACGCCGAAGGGATCATCAGGGCCGTTAGCAGCCTGATGTCAGCGTAAAGGTTTATGTGCTCTTTCCGGGATCAGGAATTTCACTCTTTTATAGCGTTGCAGCAGGTGCATCCTTCTTGTTTTCCATTGTTTTCAACCCTACGTAGGTTCCCGAACTGATTCCCATCAGGGCCAGCAGGCTTTCGTCAAGCTGCGGGATCTGCTGGAACCGGATGACATTGGTGACAAAGATGATCACCATGATCACGGTCCACATGAACATCTGGGCGCGATGAACGCTGTAACCGATTTCGTCCTGGAGGATATCTTCCAGGAATGAAATGGAGCGCGCCAGTTGGTTATTCGATCCCGCCCTGATATCAACCAGTTTCGCCCCGGCGGTGGTGAGGGCACTAACCGACAACAGCACAAGCGTCGACCCTGTGATGGGCGGCAGGGCATCTGTCACAATCCAGATATAAATGAATGAGGATGCGATGACAATCGACCAGAATGCCAGTTGGGTCAGCGCCAGGCTGAACGGGCTGTTGTCGTCGGCAATCCTGATCAGGTTGGAGGTGGCGGCCAGGATGATGAAAGTGACAAGGATGGTGATGATGAAAATGATTGAAAATATCATCGATCCCCGGCTGACATATTCGAGGCTGAGCGGCTTGACCCCGGGTTCCACCGGCAGGATCAGGCCGCTTTTGTACCCAGCTGAGACCGAAACGGGCAGCGTAGACCAAAGGTAGGGGAACTCGGGGAAGAATTTTATCAGGAATTTCGAATTGCGGTCGAGGTGGAAGAGCAGTTCGTGTTCCTCTTTGTCAAAATTAACCACGGCCATGTCATACATGGCGTTCCCGTTTATATAGAGGATGATTTCGGACAGCGTGTCCCGTTTCTTCCCGGCGATGGAATCCGTCAATGCAAGGAGCGCAGGGATGCTGTCGATTTTCACAATGAGGTAATCTCCGAATACCGCATGATTCTTGCTTCGGGTGGTCACAATGGAACCATACCCGACAATTTTTGGCATAACAAGTGCGGCCGCCCGCGGTTTGCACGCGATGGCCGATTGCTGCAGCTTGTTTTTGATCGAGTCGAGCTGGGCGACTACCTGTTTAACGTTAAGGGTGTCTTTTTTAACGTTCTGCACGGCCCCGGAACCCATCACATGGACCAGCAGGAAAGCTGCGATCAACAGCCTGAATTGAAATCCGGTATTCATCAGGATACAGTTTTTGATTTCTTGCTTTTCAGAAAGTGACTCAGTATAAACAGAACTCCGGCAACGATCAGGGGCATATTGACGACCAGGTTTACCAACAGGCTCAACCCTGCGGAATGGTTCATCTGGTAATTCATCATATAAATGAATGGCAGGAAACCCAGTCCGAGGATCACGAAAATTGCCCCTCCCGCAAGCTCCCGTTTCCAGGCGAAGACCAGGAAAAAGATCAGGATGAACGAGGGAATCATATGCAGCATGAAAGTCTTTACCTGCTGCCAGCCCGAGAGTCCCGGACCGAAGGAATCTGTTGCAAACAAACTGAGAAAGAGAATCGGGAGGATGCACAGAATCCGTGGGGACCAGTGGATCAATCGGATAGCAGGTCTCATAAAGAGATATTATTGAAATTTATGATCGCAAGATAGAAAAATATTCCAACTTCGGTCATAATTTAATGATCCGGCAGGTTTTTTCTGCGATGCGGACGATATAAACCCCGCTCTTCCAGCCTTCACCGGAAATCCGGGTCGTTCCCTGCTCCGTCTTTCCCCGTTGTATACATACCCCGTGAAGGTCGATCACTTCATAAGATTGGCCGGGAACACTGTAGCATATCGTGAACGAACCGGTGAAAGGGCTTGGATAAACCATCAACCCGGGATTGCCGGATGGGGTTTCATCAATGGAAGTGGCGTTCATGGAACCCACCTTCAACCCGTTGCCAAAACTGGTGACCCACATTTCATTTGCGTTGAAGGGATTGAAAAACACGCGCTCCGGCTGGCGGAAGGGGTAACTTCCCACGGGGGTCCATGCGGGTGTCGGAGCATGAACATCCTGGGTGACCCAGAGGCCCTGGGTTTCGGTGGTAAGATAGGCCTGTGCGGGTTTCTGCGGGTTGAAAGTAAGTGAAGTGACCCGGTCAAACTGGGTTCCGGTAAGTTTGACCCACGATTCTCCGCGGTTGGTCGTCCGGTACAATCCGCCTTTTCCGTTCGGGGCCCCGCCCCAGCCGCTGAAAACGCCTGCATACCAGGTATTTTGCGCGGCATCCGACGGGTCAATGATGATGTCGCGGGTCCAGTAATCCATGTTCGCGTCACTTGCATCGGCCCAGGATCCGGCAACCGGGTCGTACAGAAATACCCCTGAGCTGGCAGTGAAGGATCCCGAGGTGTTGATCCGGCCCGAGAAAGTACAGGCCAGTTTACCGTCATTGAGCACCTCCATGGTGGCGGGATGCCCTTCGGTTCGCGAGGGCGCGGGCAGGTGAATCCACGTCGAAGCAGCAAGGCTGTTGAGATTATTGGTCATCCAGATTCCACCCTGGCTCGCGGTGCCCCCGCCGCCGTAATGAACCACGCTGGCATACATGCGGCTGGGATTGCCGGGGTCTGTTGCGACCCAGTACACGGGGTGACCGAAAGCGTGCAGGAGGGACCAGGTGGCACCCCCGTCGGATGAATAGTAAATGTTGCCGGTGGCATCGGTGACATCAAGCTGGGCGTCGCGCAGGCGCGTGCTCTCATACATGTCGTGTATGCGGGAAGTGGCTGCGTAAATGGTCCCGTTTGGGGAGCCGGCAATTCTGTAAACAGAATTGACGGAAAAACCCGAATAGTTGAATCCCCAGGTTTGCCCGCTGTCGGTGCTGCGTGTTCCGCCGTTGTCGGAAAAGGCCCCGAACATGTTCGCTGCCGAAACCCAGTATACTTGCCACGAGGTCGTGTTTTCAAGGCCGATGCTGTGATAGGGTTGTTTGGTGGGTGTTGATTGTCCGGGTAAATGATTGTCCGCAGGATCCACGTAAGCCTCATGCCATGAATTCCCCCCGTCGGTGGTCGTATGGATCAGCGCAAAATCCCCGAACAGGGCCTTTGAGGAATTGTCGGGTGCCACGGTGATCCCGAAACAGGTTTCGGCCCAGCTCCATGCCTTGTCGCCGCCGTATCCGCACCACCCGGTGGAGATGTTCAGGTTGCTGGTGGTTTTGAAGACCTTGTTCCAGGTGATGCCTGCATCGGTTGTTTTATAAACCAGCGGTGCCCCCAGTGTATAATCGTTCCCGGCCAGGTAAACGGTGCTGATGTCGTTTCGCGCCATGCCTGCATACATTATGAAATCCTTGCTAAAGTCAATGCCGGTCATTTTTGCGGTCCATGTGCCGGATGCATTGTCCATGGAATAAACACCTTTGGCCAGGTTGTAATAATCCCATGGCATCACCCCGTTGTAAACGTCGCCGCTGTTACTGGTAATGCAGTAAAATCGAAGGGTGTTGCCTGCCCTGGCTCCGGTGAAGTTCCAGATCACCTGCGCCGACGGAATTCCCGTGGAGGTTAACAGGGTGAAGGAGCTCCCGCTGTTTTGCGAAGAGTAAATGCCTTCGTTCGTACCGATGTAAATGTGCGTTCCGTCAAAAACCACCCCCCCGAAGGTGATGCCGGCACCCATGTTGGCCGCATGTTTGATCAGGGCGCAGGTGGCGCCGCCGTCGTTTGAGATCACCAGGTCGCCGTAGTATCCTATGATCAGCTGGTTCGGGTTGCTGTAGTTGGCCCTGAGCTGGTACACCTGGCCAAGGCCGGCGTTGTAGCCCGGGAGCATGGTCCACGTGTTGCCCCCGTCGATGGTTTTGACAGGGTAACCCTGGTTCCCGTCGTTATTTACAGAATAGGCGATGGCCGGGTTCTGGGTGAATTCCCAGGTGGAGGTGCTGAACGCCTGCAGTTTTGTAAATGGAACCTCGGTGTAAGTCCGGCCGAAATCGGACGAATGAAACATTTCGCTCATGTCGCAGCTGATGTAGAATTCATCGCTGTTTGCAGGGTTGATCGTGGGAAAGTAAAGCGCCCCGCCCCCACCAAAACCACGGGGTACAAACGATCCGGGCTGGGCAAAACAGCCACCGAACCATGCGGTAAAAATGATAAACAGGTATATTTTTTTCATTTTTCGTAAATTTGAAGTGCTATAGATGAAGATTCGGAAATGCAATAAAGTTGTCCGGAATATGTAAAGTCCTTAAAATTAATATCAAATGTCAAATTTAAAACGCATGAATGAGGAATTTTATAACCATGGCATGGATAAAAGAACAGCGATTGTTACGGGGGCATATGGCGCAATCGGGTCGGCTATTGCCGCAGGTATCGCTTCGGCTGGTTATCGTGTGATCCTGGTTGGCCGCGACCAAGTCAGACTTGAAAAATTCTGCAGGAACCTGGTTCAACAGACATCAAATCCCGACATTCACGGGGAGGTGGTTGATCTTGGTTCGCAGGCGGAGATTCTGGCATTTAGCAGGAACTGGATAGTTCCCCTGCACCTGCTGGTCAACAATGCCGCAACGGCCCCGCGTACCCGGACTGAAACGACACTGGGGATGGAGGTTCAGTGGGCCGTGAACGTGATGGGCTATTTCTGGATGATGCACTACTTTCATCCGTTCATGGAGGGACAACCCGGTGCCCGGATTGTCAATGTTGCCAGTTACTGGGCCGGCGGTCTCGACCTGGGGGATCCCCAGTTCGTCTCCAGGCAGTATGACAATGATGTGGCTTACCGCCAGGCCAAGCAAGCCAACCGGATGCTGAGCCATGCCTTTGCGGTGCGGTTGAAAACGGCGGGGATTACCGTAAATGCATGCCATCCGGGCGACGTAAATTCAAAACTCAGCAACGCCTTCGGATTCGGCGGTTCCGAATCACCCGGGGAGGGTGCTGCCACGCCCCTCTATCTTGCATTGTCGGCGGAGCCCGGGGAAATCACCGGAAAATATTTTGAACACATGAAACAGGTTTCCTGCCCTTTCATCAAGGAGAGGATGGCGGTGGACACTTTGTTTGAATATTGCAGGAATCTGGGTAACCTATAGCCGGTTCTTCACCGTCTGCCATGTTTTCGTGATCAGGAAACTCTCATCCATGTTAGCGACCATTTTTTCAAATTTCTTCATAGGGACAGAAAAAGAAAGGACATCTTTCTGAACGCAGGGTCGGGCAGAGGCATCAAACATACCAAGAACCGCTTTCGGGTTTTCCTGCTCCTGCTGGAACCAGGGATGATAAACAATCGCCGCGCATCCCGAACCAAAGGGGGAGATGACGCCGTTCCCATCCGGCTGGTCAAAGTTGGCCAGGGTAAACAATCCTGAAAGCACATCCGGCTTTGCAAAGAAAATCACGGCTGCAGGCTCGTCATCCGGGGTTAGCTGGTCGAAGCGCTTAAAAATGATATACTTCCCCTTTGCCGGGATACATCGCATACCCGCCATCATCTCCCTGACCATGCCGGGAGTCTGGATATACCGTTCACCCTCCATTTCACCCGGGATTCCGTGTGACAGGAAATATTCAAAGTTTGGCCTCATTTTTTCAGTATAGCCCAGGTATCGCCTTGAACCACCGCAGCCGAGCGACTGAACATTCCAGGCCAGGGGGGTGCCTTTGCGCACCAGTGCGAGTTCGCATACGATGCAACTCTGACCGCCGGGGATATTCGCACGGGGGACCTCGGCCGGGTCCTCAACATAGAAAAAGGTGATAGGCAGTTCACTGTCCCCGAAATAGGTCCCCCATTTTTCAAGGAATTTACTTTTAAATTTCTGGTTCATGGTACGGAAACTTTAAATTCGGTCAATATCAGTGTGCCGATATGGCGGGCATTCCATGGTCGTAACGGGGATCGGTGACAAGTTTTAACATGAAGTCTGCAACATCCGCACGCGGGATGGTCCTCGAGGTGGGAGCGCCGGTATTTATCTTGTAGGTGCCTGTCTTCGGTGAATCTGTCAGTCCTGAAGGACGAAGGATCACCCAGTCGGCATTGCTGTCCTGTATTACCCTGGCCTGTCTTTTTTTATCTTCAAAAATATGGTTCAGGAAGAGCGGCATGAAGATCTTTCCGAACCAGAACCCGGCGTCATTCCCAAGAATGCCCGCGGAAGACATGCAGATGAACCTTTTTACACCCGAAGCCTCCATCGCGCGGAGAATGTTCCCGGTGCCATCGGAGAGAATGGTATTCGGTTTATTTTTGTCGACGCCCAGGGCGCACAGTATGGCATCCTGGCCTTCAACGGCCATCCTTACCTTACCGGGGTCGAGAACATCGCCCTCGATGGTTCGCAGGTTTTTATGCTGAATGGTGACTTTCGAAGCCGTACGGGCGAACGCCGTAACCTCGTGACCCTGGTTGAGGGCCTGGAAGATGATCAGGATCCCTGTTTTTCCGCTGGCACCAAATACTGTTATTTTCATTTCAGATTTTTTTACGAAAGTACAAAAATTTCAATTTTCCGGAGTGAACTCCTTTGCCCGGCCCAATCCCCGGTGAATCTAAATAAAAAAATTCTAACTTTATCGAAAAATTCACTGTGGCAAACCCCCGCCTCTTCCGCAAGAAATCCATCTCACATATTCTTCAGGATGCCGGGCTCAGGGAAGGCACTTCCACAGAACTGAAAAAAAGTCTCAACGTTTATGACCTGACCGCGCTGGGCATAGCCGCTGTGATCGGGGCCGGTATTTTCAGCACCATTGGCACCGCCGCTTCCACCGGCGGGCCGGCAGTTTCCCTGCTTTTCCTCTTCACAGCCATGGCCTGTGCATTTTCGGCACTATGTTATGCGCAGTTTGCGTCGGTGATCCCCATCAGCGGGAGTGCATACACCTATGCCTATGCAACATTCGGTGAACTTATCGCATGGATTATCGGCTGGGACCTGATCATGGAATATGCCATCGGCAATATAGCAGTAGCGATCTCCTGGTCCGACTACTTTACTGGTTTCCTGGGCGGGATCGGGCTCCATGTTCCCGAGTATCTCTGTGTCGATTACCTCTCGGCAGCCCGTGGTTACCAGCATGCCCTCGTTGAACTCGGGCGCGGAATCCCGGTTTCAAAACTTCCCGACATGCTTCATGAGGCCTATGTCGCATGGCAAACGGCGCCGGTGATCGGGGGGATTCGCTTCATTGCCGATATTCCTGCCTTTTCCATTGTGGTATTTATTTCGGTGCTGGTCTACATCGGTATTTATGAAACCAAGGTGGCCAGCAACACCATGGTCGTCCTCAAGATCGGCATATTGTTCCTCATCATCTCGGTAGGTTCATTTTACATCGATCCGAAAAACTGGCATCCCTTTGCACCCAACGGCGTGACAGGAGTATTAAAGGGTGTTTCGGGCGTTTTTTTCGCCTATATCGGGTTCGATGCGATCTCCACGACGGCCGAAGAGTGCAGGAACCCCCGGCGCGATCTCCCCAGGGCCATCATCCTTGCCCTCATCATCACCACGGTCCTGTATATCCTCATCAGCCTCGTCCTTACCGGGATGGTGCATTATACCGACCTTGGGGTCGGGGACCCGCTGGCCTATGCATTCCAGAAGCTCCACCTGACAAAACTTTCGGGGATCATCGCCATCAGCGCGGTGATCGCCATGGCAAGCGTGCTGCTGGTTTTCCAGGTCGGGCAGCCGCGTATCTGGATGAGCATGAGCCGCGACGGATTGCTGCCCAAATCGTTCTCGAAAATTCACAAGCGTTACAAGACCCCCTGGTTTGCTACGGTCATTGCCGGGATACTGGTTGCCTTTCCCTCCCTTTTCATGAATCTTACCGAGGTAACCGATCTGACCAGCATCGGGACGCTTTTTGCCTTCATCCTGGTATCGGGCGGAGTGCTGGTACTTCAGAGCGGGTGGAAAAAGAATGATATTCCTGTCAGCGAAAAGGGTTTCCAGGTACCCTATCTCAACAGCAGGTACTTTCTTCCGGTGATCTGGTTGTTTGTCCTTGTCCTGCTCTATTACTGGAACCGGGCCGAAATTACCCTGTGGATTATCGGGAATCCCGTCTCCGGCGGGCACTTTTTTTCTAACTCAGGGATCGGGCACCTCCTGGCCGGTCAGTTCCCGGTCGTAATTTTCATACTCTCCTCCATCGTCCTTACCTGGTTTGCCGTCCGGAAACAGTTCTCCCTGGTCCCTGTACTGGGGTTGCTGACAAATTTTTACCTGATGGCGCAACTGGGTGTGACAAACTGGTTGCGCTTCCTCATCTGGCTTGCCATCGGGCTGGTGATCTATTTCAGCTTCGGACGCAGGCACAGCAAGCTTGACAGGCCCAGGGAAACCAGCAACGAAACGAATTAAGGTACCATGAACGCCACAGAGATCATCGTCATCGTTGTTGCAGGGATTTTCGTAGGGTTTATCAACACCCTGTCGGGCGGGGGGTCCGTGATAAGCCTTTCCCTGATGTTGCTTCTGGGCCTGCCGGCCGGCATTGCAAACGGGACAAACCGGGTCAGTATTTTTTTTCAGACCCTCTCGTCCGTTGGAAGTTTCACCAGGCAGAAGATGTTCAACAACATGCGCCCGGTCTGGCTCTCGATCCCGGCCACTGCCGGGGCGATTCTCGGCGCCTGGCTTGCAGTGGATGTCAGCACCCGGGTCATCGAAGTAGCCATGGCCATCGCCATGGTCTGCATGCTCTTCTTTCTTTTTTACAAGCCCTCGGAATGGCTCAGGGAAAAACCTTCAATGTTGTCGGAGCCCCTGAAATGGTGGCAGCTTGCCATTTTTTTTATCGTCGGCTTCTATGGGGGCTTCATCCAGGTCGGGGTTGGCTACTTCCTGCTGATGGCACTTGTGCTTGGCGTCGGGTACGACCTTGTCAGGGCCAATGCGGTGAAAAACCTCATCGTCTTTTTTTATGCGATCTTTGCCCTGCTTGTTTTTATCATCGATGGAAAGGTAAATTACCTGTACGGCTTTATCCTGTCGGGGGGAAGCATGATCGGGGCCCTCATCGCATCTTACCTTGCTGTAAAAAAGGGGGCGGTATTTATCAGGGCGGTAATTTTACTTTCGGTAGTTTTGACATTGCTGCAGATAACAGGATTGATTAATTTTGCAGCCCTGCTGAAACACTTCTTATAACATTTCAGAGTGGGGGGAGCGCAAGGAATCACCGTTTTTGGGCAGGATAATTATATACATAAAATTAATGTGTTATGAAAATATCAAATCGGATTATCATGAAAATATCAACGTTGCATCTTATATTCCTGGCTGTTCTTATCTCCGTTTTAATTCTCCCGGGGGCTATTTTTGCCCAGCAGGAAACAGCAGCCTCCATCGCGGTTAACCCGGCTCAGCAGAAATGGGTCCTCGTGATCCATGGCGGTGCAGGCGGACCGGTAAAGGGCACGATGAGCGCGGCCGAAGAGAAAGCCTACCTGTCGAAGCTTGATGAAGCCTTAAAGGTTGGCGGTGCAATCCTCTCAGCGGGGGGGACAAGCATGGATGCCGTGGAATCGGCGGTGCGCTTCATGGAGGACTGCCCGTTGTTCAATGCGGGCAAGGGTGCCGTGCTGAATGAAAACGGTAAAGCCGAACTTGATGCCGCCATCATGGATGGCCGGACCGGGATGGCCGGATCGGTTGCCGGTGTTACAACCATAAAAAATCCAGTTACGGCTGCCCGTCGCGTCATGGAAAAGACAAATCATGTCATGCTCGTTGGCGGCGGTGCCGAAAAATTTGCCAAAACGCAGGGACTTGAAATGGTCGATCCCTCTTATTTTATCACCCCGGCACGGCTCGACGCCTGGAAAAAAAGCAGGGAGGTGCAGCCCAAAACTCCTGTAAAAACCCAGCCTTCGATGGAGAAACACGGAACGGTGGGGGCTGTTGCACTCGATCAGCAGGGAAATCTTGCCGCCGCCACCTCGACAGGCGGATTGATGGGAAAAATGGCGGGCAGGGTAGGCGATTCACCGATCATCGGCTCAGGTACATACGCCAATAACAAGACCTGCGCCGTTTCAGCAACCGGGCATGGAGAATTCTTCATGCGGAATGTCGTAGCCTACGATCTTTCGGCACTGATGGAATACCGCGGAATGCCGCTGGAGGAGGCCGGGAAGATGGAAATCATGGAAAAACTTAAAAACCTGAAAGCCGACGGCGGTCTTATTGCAGTCGACAGGGAGGGCAACATAACCATGCCTTTTAATACCAATGCGATGTTCAGGGGTTTTATGAGGTCGGGAGGGGAACAGCAGACCGCGATTTACTGACCCTATTGCTTTTCATACTGCTGGATTTCGTTGAATACGTATTCCAGCGTTACGCCGGCAATCCGGAACATCTCTTCGGATTCTCCACCATCGTGATACTTGCGTTCACACACCACCCGCTCAATACCGCAGTTGATGATCAGCATGGCACAAGTGCGGCAGGGGGTCATCCTGCAGTACAATGTAGCCTTTTCAAGCGGTATCCCCAGCCGGGCAGCCTGGCAGATGGCATTTTGTTCTGCATGAACGGTCCTCACGCAATGCTGCGTTATACGTTCATCCTCGTGCAACATCTTTTTCATCAGGTGGCCAACCTCGTCGCAATGGGGCAAACCGCGCAGCGAACCAACATACCCTGTAACCAGTATCTGCCGGTCACGTGCGATGACACAGCCACTCCTGCCACGATCGCAGGTGGCGCGCTTTGAAACGGTGTGCGCAATCTCCATAAAATACTCATCCCAGGAGGGGCGTATATACTCAGCTGATTCCATGTGCATTTCTGTTAACGATGCTGTAAAGATATGAAAAAGGGTTTGATCAATACAACCCGGTTTTGAAGCGGTTCAATGGGATGCGGCCGCTGTCACATATAAAAAAAAACCGGCCCTGCAAAATATCGCAGGGCCGGATAACCAGATACTAACCAACCAATTTAATTCAGCATTATGAACAAGCATTATTATACATGAAAACTTATTTTTAATTCTTGATGCAGCGAACCGAGTAGCCCACAGCCCTGAAATCATCCAGGGTGAATCCTTCACTGGCTGACATCCAGAGGACCATTGCCTTTGAAGTGTTTGCGATGGTGCTTGACCAGTAACCTCCCGATGCGCCCGGCCCGTAAATCTGCCCGTCGGGGAAGTCACGGTATCCTGCGGTGACCCATTTGAGGGATGACCCGAAAGCTCCTGCCGTATTTTTGGTAGTCCAGGTAGCCACCTCAGCGGTGAACTCGGCATTGGTGGGGATCCGGTATCCTGCGGGACACGGGTTGTTGATGCCGGCTGCGCCCTGCCAGAGGTTGTTGTTCTGGGGCACTCTCCAGTCGCCGAGGGTCGACAGGGTTTTGATGAAGAGGGAATGTCCTGGATTATCCTTTGAAGAGGTTGTGGAGGTGACGCCGTTTACCGGGGTTCCCAGGTATGCGCTGGCCCAGGTGATGCACTGGTGGTTGTCGGCAATGCGTCCCCACTGGTACTGCGAGCCGTATGCGAGGTAGTCGGTAGCTGCCTGTCCGACCCTGGAAGCGCCCAGGTTGCGGTCGAGCCATACTTTCTGTGTCTTGTGGTTTGCCACTTCATAATAGGTGTAACTGGTGTTGCACGAACTCTGCACGACCGGGGTGTTGCTGACTACGACCACGGTGAAGCTGGTGGTTGTACCGAAGGTCACGGTAAAGGTGTTGATGCCAGTGGCGACGGGAGTTCCGGCGCCGGGCAGGGTGATGGTCTGTGCCCCGGTGGCGGTGAAGGAACCGGATTTCGAGAAGTTGTACCCGTTGACCGTGCTGGTGGTGATGTTATAGGTGCCCACAGCCGTGACGGTGAGTTTAAGGGTGAGCGTATTTGCCGCGGTGAGGGCCACGCCGACTGGGTAATTGCCGTTGACCACGGTGCCGGTTGTGACGATCGAGCCGGTAGCTGCAGCCTTTAATCCGGAGATCACCTGTCCCTGGCCGGGACCCGTTTGTGTTTTGTCGGAGACTTTTTCACATCCCATAAAACTCATACTGAAAATAACGGCCAGCATCATGCACAGTGAAAGTAAATTTTTTGTTTTCATAACAATGGGTGTTTAATATTGATTTCTGTAAAATAAATCTATCGTTGCGATGTCGGATTAAAATATTATGCAGAACAGGCATATAAAATAACTTTACAAAGATGGAGAAAATATTATTCATGCGCAATAGTGATTATAAGTAAAATATAATAGTGGAATACAGGAATAAAATACTAACAATAAAAATGTAATAAATTAATAAACAAATATATATAAAATAAAAAGGCGTGATAAACGTACGGCATTTATAACGCCATTAAGATGAATTATAATTCAAAACGTATAATATAGTTACTTACAAGATAAAAAATATACACAATTATCGATAACAATAGTAAAAAATATATACATTAATGTTTGTAAGACCGGTTGCTTGATATTCCGGTGGGTGTTATCGGGGAATATGCGGGTATTTGCGCGGATTGCTTGAGTGACCATGGCTGGCCGGGAGTGGCAGGATGAACAAAAACCCCGCCGGAAATGGGGCGGGGTTTTCTCTTCACAACGAGTAAAACAAGTATTAACTAACCATATTTATCTATCAATAGTTATTGCAGGAAGTGCTTTTATTTAGTTCTTGATGCAGCGAACCGAGTAACCCACTGCCCTGAAATCATCCAGGGTGAATCCTTCGCTGGCAGACATCCAGAGGACCATTGCCTTTGAAGTGTTTGCGATGGTGCTTGACCAGTAACCTCCCGATGCGCCGGGTCCGTAGATCTGCCCGTCGGGGAAGTCGCGGTATCCCGCGGTGACCCATTTGAGGGATGACCCGAAGGCACCTGCCGTATTTTTGGTGGTCCAGGTAGCCACTTCAGCGGTGAACTCGGCATTGGTGGGGATCCGGTATCCCGCGGGACACGGGTTGTTGATGCCGGCTGCGCCCTGCCAGAGGTTGTTGTTCTGGGGCACTCTCCAGTCGCCGAGGGTCGACAGGGTTTTGATGAAGAGGGAATGTCCGGGATTATCCTTTGAAGAGGTTGTGGAGGTGACGCCGTTTACCGGGGTTCCCAGGTATGCGCTGGCCCAGGTGATGCACTGGTGGTTGTCGGCAAGGCGTCCCCACTGGTACTGCGAGCCGTATGCGAGGAAGTCGGTAGCGGCCTGTCCCACCCTGGAAGCGCCCAGGTTGCGGTCGAGCCATACTTTCTGTGTCTTGTGGTTTGCCACTTCATAATAGGTGTAGTTGGTGCTGCAGGAGTTCTGCACGACCGGGGTGTTGCTGACCACGACCACGGTGAAACTGGTGGTTGTACCGAAGGTCACGGTAAAGGTGTTGATGCCGGTGGCGACGGGAGTCCCGGTGCCGGGCAGGGTGATGGTCTGAGCCCCGGTGGTGGTGAAGGAACCGGATTTCGAGAAGTTGTACCCGTTGACCGTGCTGGTGGTGATGTTATAGGTGCCCACAGCCGTGACAGTGAGTTTCAGGGTAAGCGTATTTGCCGCGGTGAGGGCCACGCCGACCGGGTAATTGCCGTTGACCACGGTGCCGGTTGTGACGATTGAGCCGGTAGCTGCGGCCTTTAAGCCGGAGATCACCTGTCCCTGGCCGGGACCCGTTTGTGTTTTGTCGGAGACTTTTTCACATCCCATAAAACTCATGCTGAAAATAACGGCCAGTATCATGACCAGTGAAAGAATTTTTTTTGTTTTCATCTGAATGGATTTAAATGGAGTTCGTTTTCGAAATCAGGTATTGACCGTCAGGCCGTAAATAATCACCAGGTGACTAAAATATTTTACAAATATCAATGCATAAAAATTTCAACACAATAGCGGGTATGCGTAAAGAAAAATTGCGGCAAACCACTATATTTGCTTCTTTAATATAATGCAAATACTATAATATCAGCAATATAAATATTTGAATGCCGTACATCTGATGTATAAAAGTGGTCTCGTTAGTGAGTCGCAAACCCGGTATTTTTACTGGCACTATATTTACAGTGCAATAATATATTATACATTCAGGAAAAATGTTAAATTAATTTACACTTGTGGGTAAGCCCGGAGGATTACAAGATCACGAAGGAATCGGGAACTGATCCATCGAATGGGGCATTGCAGGAAGCGGGGAAAAGAAAAATGGAACCCGGCGTGCTGGGCAGAACCGGGAAAAAGTAACGGAAGCCTTTCTCCAGGCGAAAACCAGGAGGAAAAGGAGGTAATATAAAACTAGGGGGTTTCGGAAATTTCTCCGAGAACGCGTTCAACCTCCAGGAAGAGGTCGTTCCTTGTCAAATCATTGTTAAATACGAAATCGGCCTCCCGGATGCATGCAGCCAGGTTCTGCCTGTTAGGGTCGCTGGTCCTCATCTCCCGTGCCTCATTTTCCGTAAAGGTTTCAAACGAGATCTGATCGGTTTCCGATTGCCTGCTGACGATGCGCTGGTAGCGGAGCCTGGGGTCGGCATCTACGGCAAAGAGGAAAAAGTTTCCCTTTTGGCGCAGGGCGCTGATTTCCCCGGGGGTCCTGATGCTTTCAATGATACAATTCCTTCCTTTTGCGGCTGCCAGGAGATACAACTGGTCGGTCACCCAGGAGGGGCTGTGGAGCGCGCGAAGCTCATTGGCCAGGTTGAACATGCTGTCGCGGTTTTCGGCCATGCCGCGACGCCGGATCTCGTCGAGCAGGTAGGCCCTGACCGAATAGTGATCAAATCCCTTTTCCTGCACCAGGTATTCAACTACCGTGCCTTTGCCGGCCCCGAGTGTCCCGGTGATCCCGATGATTAACATGGTCGGTTTCTAATTCAAAGTTCAAAACTCAAAAGCAGAGAGAATCTTCCCCCCGTTTAAAAATTCATTACCAGCATTGCTTTCATTGTATGCATTATCTGCATTGTTTGCATTGTTTGCATTCAGATTTTGCCTTCTTTCAATCCTTCGATCCACTTTTCCGCCCTGAGCGGCTCGTACCTTTCAAGTTTAGTCCACAGGCGTGGCAGGTCCTCATCGATCTGCAGCATGCCGCGGTGTTCCGGGCGGAGGAACCGTTCGGCCACGGCGTGATCGAGCATCGCCACCAGGTGGGTGAAGAATCCCGAAATATTCAGGAGCCCGACCGGTTTGTTCACGATGCCCAACTGGTTCCAGGTAAGCACCTCGAAAAGTTCGTCGAGGGTGCCGAAGGCCCCCGGGAGGGCCAGGAAGGCGTCGGAGAAATCGGCCATCAGAGCTTTCCGCTCCTGCATGCCACCGACAATATGCATGGCCGTGAGATTGTTGTGAGCCACTTCGCGTTCAACCAGCGACCGGGGCATGACCCCGATCACCTTCCCGCCTCCTGCCAGCATGGTGTCGGCGAGGATGCCCATCAGTCCGACATTGGCCCCTCCATAGACCAGGGTGACCTGTTTTTCCAGAAGGAATTCTCCAAGCAGGACTGCCATGGCCGCATATTCCGGCCTGTTTCCGGCGCTGGAACCGCAGAATACGCAAATGGAACTGAGTTTTGGATGTGTCATGATCTGGTCAGTCTTGGTAAGGCCGGACGGGGTTGCGTTTCAAAAAAAACCGGGATGCCGGGATTCTCTGAAAATCTGTACTTTTGTTTTTTTATTGTTTACAAGAATGACGGCCTTTCACGCTTTCCGCAAATTGTCAAACATTCCGGGTTAGGATGACCGGCCGCGATTTAAACCCTGGTCAAAAATAACAAGAATCCCGGTTCCTGCACATTTTATTTAACTGATATGTTATATCCATTAAAATTCCGGCCGATCTTCAGGGAGAAAATCTGGGGCGGAAAGAAGATCAGCACCAGCCTTGGAATTGATTTTGCGCCGCTGGCAACCTGCGGTGAAGCCTGGACCCTTTCGGGCGTTCCCGGGTCGCAGACGGTTGTCACGAATGGGTTCCTCGCAGGGAATGACCTGAATGAGATTCTCGAGATCTACATGGATGAACTGGTGGGGGAGAAGGTTTTTGAAAAATGCAAAGATGAATTCCCGGTACTCGTGAAATTCATCGACGCGAATGACTGGCTGTCCGTCCAGGTACATCCCGATGATGCCATGGCTGCCAGCCAGGGAATGGGCAACGGGAAAACCGAAATGTGGTACATCCTGGATGCCGATCCGGGTGCAAAACTTGTAAGCGGTTTCTCCCGGAAACTGGATGAGGAAACATTCAGTGCATTCCTGGAAAAGAAGCAGATCAAGGAGGTCCTGAATTTTGAAAACGTTCAGAAAGGCGACGTATTTTATATCCCCTCCGGGCGGGTACATGCCCTCGGCCCTGGGATCCTCCTGGCCGAGATACAGCAGACCTCCGATACCACTTACCGGCTTTTCGACTGGGATCGGGTCGATGCTTCCGGGAAATCCAGGGAACTGCATACCTCCCTTGCCCTCAAATCCATCGATTTCGGTGTGGTTGAATCATACCGTACCACTTACAGGGCTGAAATGAACAAGACAGCCAGGCTGGTCGACAGCCCCTTTTTTACCACCAGCCTGCTCGATGCCGACCGGGAAATACAGAAGGATTACGGCGGACTGGATTCGTTTGTCATATACATATGTGTGGAGGGCAGGGCCACCCTTGTGGCGGATGAACACAGGGTTTCCCTTACAAAGGGAGAGGTCCTTCTACTACCTGCCGTGATCAATGAGGTAACCCTGATCCCCGACCCTAACATTCGGATTTTAGAAGTATATATTCCATAAAAATCATTATTTTTGTGAACCCAAAAACAACTGTCATGAACAAAAAATTCCGGCTGATTTTCTTTATGGTGCTGATCTCCTCCATCACTTTTGCACAGGAGAATGTTTTCAAATACAAAAAACTGCCCTCGGTCAACATCAAGGATGTGAAAGGCCAGGTTTTCAATACCGGCAGCATCAGCAACGACGGCAAACCCGTCATCATCAGTTTCTGGGCCACATGGTGCAAACCCTGCGTCAGGGAACTGACCACCATTGCCGATGTATACGACGACTGGGTGAAGGAGACGGGCGTAAAACTTTATGCCGTTTCTGTTGACGATTCACGATCGATGACGCTCGTTGCCCCGATGGTCAATGGCAAAGGGTGGGATTACACTGTATTGCTCGACCCCAACAGCGATTTCAAACGTGCCATGAGCGTTGGTCCGATTCCCCACACCTTCCTGCTCAACGGAAAGGGAGAAGTGGTCTGGCAGCATACCTCCTTCGCCGAAGGGGATGAACTGAACCTGATCGAAATGGTGAAGAAACTCAACAAAGGCGAAGAGATAAAGTAACGACCTCCATCCACATTTTTCCACTTTTAATTCTTGTACCTTGAATAAACGGATACATTATTTACTTGGAGCAGTCATGATGATGTTCCTGTTTTCCATGAAGGCTGAATCGCAGGATATCCTGAAAGGAAGTGAAGTTCATGGCAGCATGCAGCTCGATGCAGCCTATTATCTGAAAGATAATAAGATGGGAATTACCGATTCAACCCTTGCCGGGCAGTTGATCAGGATGAACGCCTTCACGGAAGTCAACTATTCGCTGGGCAATTTTACTGCCGGGATGCGGTTTGAAGCCTACATTCCGCCGCTGACGGGCTACGATGCCCAGTACAACGGAGTGGGGGTTCCATACTGGTATGCCAATTACAAAAACAGTTTCATCGACGTTACCGCCGGGAATTTCTACGAGCAGTTCGGCAACGGGATGATCATGCGCACCTACCAGGAATGGACCCTGGGGGTCGACAATTCGCTGCAGGGAATCAGGGTGAAGATCATGCCCGTCAAAGGGATTACCTTCAAGGGGGTCTACGGTGTGCAGCGTTATTACTGGGAACCTTTCAAGGATTACAACCGCGGCATTGTCAAGGGCTTTGACGGTGACTTCAACCTGAATGAAATGATCACAGGCTGGGCCGACGCGAAGGTCAAGCTGATCCTCGGCGGCTCCATTGCAAGCAACTACCAGCATGAAAGCACGAAGGACATCACCTCCAACGGCCAGTTGCTGACCCTTCACATGCCGCAGAATGTCGCCAATTATGGCGGCCGCTTCAACCTGAACATCGGGGGTTTCAACTGGCAAACCGAATATGCCCACAAGATCAACGACCCTTCGGCGCGCAACAACTACATTTACAAGGACGGCAACGGGCTCTTCACCAACATGTCATGGTCACAGAAGGGTCTGGGTATCCAGGTGATGTCGAAATGGATCGACAACATGAGCTACAAATCCGACCGTACCATCGTCAACAACATGGTCGACATCAACTACCTGCCGGCAATCACCAAGCAGCACACCTATGCCCTCGCCAGCATGTATCCCTATGCCACCCAGCCCGACGGGGAGGTCGGAATCTCGGGGACGGTTACGATCCACCTCCCAAAGAATTCCCCGCTCGGAGGCAAATCCGGCCTGTCGATCGCAGCGAATTTCTCGCAGGTGAACGGACTGAAGCAGACCAAACTCAATGATACGACCGCAATCGGGCAGACCGGGACCCTGGGTTATAAAACGACCTTTTACGGCTTTGGCAATACCCTTTATTACCAGGACGGCAACATCGAGGTCTCAAAGAAATTCAACAGCAAGTGGAAGGGAATATTTACATACCTCCACCAGGCCTATAACAAGGATGTGGTTGAAGGCCACGTGAACCAGTACGGGATTGTCTATTCACACATCGGGGTTGCTGATATTGCCTGGAGCATTACTAAAAAACTCAACCTCAGGTGGGAAGTCCAGGGCCTTTGGACCAGGCAGGATAAGGGAAACTGGGCAGCGGGCCTTGTCGAATTGACCATTTCACCGGCCTGGTTTTTTTCCGTCATGGACCAGTACAACTACGGCAACAACGATTCGTCGCAACGTCTCAACTATTACCTTGTCAGTGCCGGGTACACCAACCATACATCACGCATCTCCCTTTCATGGGGAAGACAGCGTGAGGGCATCATTTGCGTGGGGGGTGTCTGCCGTTACGTGCCCGCCACGAATGGGGTGACCCTTACCCTGACCAGCAGTTTTTAAACATTCAATAAACTTTGTACAACGGACTGAACAAAAAAATCAAACCCGAAATGAAAAGTTTTTTTCATACAGCCATATTCCTCTTCCTTGGCAGCCTTTTCCTTCAATCATGCACCAAGGTCAGCGAACCTTTTTATACCGTTAATGAGGTGATTGTAGATACGAATGTACGCACCGTTCTCCTTGAGGATTACACGGGGCACACCTGTGTCAACTGTGCTCCTGCCGCAAAGTCGGCAAATGCGCTCCAGGAACTCTACAAGGGACAGGTTTTTGTGATCGGCGTTCATGCCGGCAGTTTTGCAAAACCCGACCTGGTGCATTATGTCCCTTACCTAACGGCTGATTATACCTGCGCCACCGGGAATGAGTGGTACAGCAGCAGCGGTTTCAACATCGACCAGAACCCCAAGGGAATGGTCAACCGGCGGGCTTACAACGGGAAAATTTCCTTTGTTCCCTCCGAATGGGGCGGAGCCATCGAAGCAGCACTTAAACTGCCCAAGGTGGCTGTCATGTCACTCAACAACAGTTATGAACCGGGGAGCAAGATGCTGACTACCCAGGTGCAGACCAAATTTCTCAGCGCATATGGTTCCGCAGTGAACCTGTGCGTCTGCATCGTGGAAGACAGCATTTACGGGGGCCAGGAAAACAAGGTTGCCGGCGATTCAATACCCATCATCAAGAACTTCCGGTTCATGCACATCCTCAGGGGATCGGTCAACGGTACCTTTGGTGAAGTGGTTTCCGCAGACCCTGTCGTCAATACCCTCGCTTCTAAAAGTTACAACTTCGATTTCAGTACGAAGAACTGGGTGCCAGGTCATTGCAGCATCATCGCCTTCATCATGGATGCCGGTACCAAAGAGGTGCTGCACGTGATCAAGAGGCCGGTGGTCGTGCAGTAAGATGATGAGGGATAATCCGCCCCTTTTAATGTTAAACCCCGCCGGGAATGGACCGTAAGAGTTTCCTCCATGCACTGAGTTCGTTCACTGCATCCAAAATTTCGGGTAAAATCGATGAACTGAAAAATTTTACCGGGATTCTTCCGGGTTCCGGCCCGATGCCTGTTCTTTTTCTCGGGCATGGCAGCCCCATGAATGCAATCGGGGAGAACCCATTCGTAAGGGGATGGAAACGGGTAGGGTTGTCAATACCGAAACCAAAAGCGATCCTCTGCATTTCGGCACACTGGGAAACCGGCGGGACCTTTGTAACGTCCATTGAAAAGCCCGGGACCATCCACGACTTCGGCAGTTTTCCACAGGAACTTTTTGAAGTTGAATACCCTGCGCCAGGCAGCCCGGAGCTTGCTGCCGGAATAATATCAATGGTTACCGCGACTCGGGTCGGTTCCGACCTCGGCCGGGGCCTCGACCACGGCTGCTGGAGTTTACTGAAACAGATGTATCCCGCGGCCGGCATCCCCGTTGTCCAGATGAGCATCGATGCCACCCGGCCTGCCCAGGATCACTACGATCTTGCAAAAGAACTGGCCCCCCTGCGTGAAAAGGGGGTGCTGATCATTGGCAGCGGAAACCTGGTTCACAACATGAGCCTGGTGGCCTGGGAAAAGATCGAGGAACCGGAATATGGCTTCGACTGGGCGTTTGAGGCGGATGCCATGATGAAAAAACTGATCCTGGCAGGCGATCACCGGCAGCTTATTGATTACCAGTCACTCGGAAAGTCATTCGGGCTGGCCGTTCCAACCCCCGAGCATTACCTGCCGCTGCTGTATGTGATGGCACTCCGGGGCGAAGAAGAAAATGTGAGCATTTTCAATGACAAGATCATCATGGGGTCCCTGTCGATGACCTCGCTGAAAATCGGTTAGTACCTACCTGGTTATCAAGATTATGCATTCAACCGTATTCCTGTCTCCTTTGATTTTCAGAAAGTAAACGCCATCGGGCAGGTGCTCCAGCGACAGGCTTTGCCTTTCGTGCGTATTGCGGATTAACTGGTTCAGGTGGTATACCTTTTTGCCGGACTGGTCAAAGACACTGATCTCAATCTCACCAGTTCCGGATGTTCCGAAGTCAAGGATGAAACTACCGTTGCCCGGGTTCGGCAGTACCGTACAGGTGAGGACCCCGGTCCGCTCCCCGGTGGAGGAGGGGTAATCGACGGTAATATACCCGGTTCGTATCAGTGTGTCAGCAAAAAAGCCGTTGCCTGCAACCAGTTGTACATCGTAGATTCCTTTGTCGTTGTAGGTGACCACGGGATTTTTGCCGGTGGAAAAGGAGGGGGTCCCTCCCTGGAAACTCCATTGCCAGTTGTTGGTGTTCCCCGATGAAGTATCCGAAAAATTCACGGTATGACCGGGTGTAACATGAAGGGGGATCCCGGTGAACCCTGCAACGACCGGCGAGGGCGCCGGCATGACGACAAGGCGGCCCTGGCAGGGAACGCCATTATACGCGGTTATCACCAGGCGAATCGTATCATATGCAGTGGTGAGCGGCGGAAACGCAAGAACCGCCGTATGGTTGGCCACAAGCATGGTGGCAAGGATCGTACTACCTATTGTCGCGGTGACCCTGGCGCCGTCGGTTGTGCATGAAACGGCCAGGATCGAATCGCCTGCAAACAGCAGGGTATCGTAAGTTGCAACCAGGGGTTGCGGGGTTGCGGTCCGGACCATGATGGTAGGATCACCGAAAATCGTCCAGGTGTCGGCCATGTTGGCCCCGTCGGTGCCGTAGGCATCGATCATCTCCATGCAGCCGTTTATGGAGAGCCCTGCGAAGGTCCTTTTTATGTTGGACGAATCTGATTCAACCAGGATATCGGTCATGGCATCCTGTCCCTCCATCGGTGAGTCCCAACTCTGGTTGATGGTTGAACCCAGGAAGGCGACGGCACCGGTGGGCTGGCCTCCCTGTGACGCACGCAGCCAGGCCTCGGCGAAGCAGGTGCCGGAGGTAAAATCGCCGTTCACGCAGGCGACCGACCAGATGAATGGCCATTTTCCGGTGTTTGTAAGCTGGTTTACATTGCTGTTGCTGAATCCCGACGTTCCCCAGGAAGTCTGGCTTCCGTGGCCGGTATACAGGATAAGGCTTGCCCCGCTGTTGACGGCCGAACTGACCATGGCAGGCGTCGGGTTCCCCGGGGCATCATTGCCGCCCTGGCTGCCGTCGAACAGTTCGGGGTTCACCGTATATTTATACGCAAGCAATTTTGTCTGCTGGTTCCTGACATGCTCATAATCCATCTCGTTGTCATCCCCGGGTCCCTGGTCGGATGCGATGCCGATCACTGTTGAAAACCAGTTGCCTGCCGGGAATTGCGGATTCTGCTCATATTCAAGCGTGCGCTGAACCTGGGTCTGCACCTGCGCCACTGTTTCAGCCGAAAACCGGCCGACAAAAACATCGGCGTAATGGTCGTTGCCGGCAATATAGCCATAAGCGTTGTCGGAAGGGCCGCCCAGGTTACCGCCCATGTTGGTCGGGATCTGAGGGGCATCGCCTACCAGCAGGAGATGGGTCAGGCCTTTTGTATTGTAATAATTCGCGATGAAGGTGGCGATGGCTGCGGCACTGTTTCCGGCCGAATCCTTGCTGACCATCTCGGTGTGATAGCCTTCCGATCTTTTCCAGTCGACATAAGGCTGCATGGCATTCATGAAGGGACCGTGGCAGATCACCAGCAGGTTCCCGTATTCGGCGAGCGGCGTGTAGCTCAGTGCCGAAAAGTTGGCAAATTGCCGCTTCAGTACAGGGAGAAATCCCTCCGGGATCTTTTTATCCCCTGCCGCTGCGGGGAGTGGGTTCACTCCCGGTTCCGAACTCCTGTAAAGTTCAAGGGTCAGGTCGTAATAGACGCGCAGTGTCCGGGTTACCGGGTTGTACTGAAAGGGATAGATGATCACGGTTTGCCCGCGCACATTCCGAATGATGTAAGGATCCCGCATCCCGGTGAGTTCCCCGGGGTAAAACCGGTCGTTCCCGTAAGGAATGCCAAAGAGGTATGGAACATCCCCCGGCCCGGTTTGGCGCATGATCACCCCTTTCGACGGTGCAACATCCACATCCGCATAGTCTTTGAATCTGGATGAAACCACGTGCACGCTCATACCCGCCTGGCCCGGTATGACCAGGGATACGGTCATTTTGGGCAGGTCGGGCGCCCCGGCTTCAAGGATCGGGGTAGACTTCATGACCTCCACTGCGTAGGCGCTGCCGCGCGGGGTTTCGACCGGCCGCAACCGGAAACCATCCAGCGAAAGGTGTATGGTTGAAAGTTCGATGGAGGAAGAAGAGACGCTGATCCTGGCGGGGACGGGATTTGAATTGTTGATGCCAATCCAGCCGCCGGCGCTTGCAGCCATTGAAAGAAGAATACAGACGGAGATGATGCAAAGAGGGCGCATGGGGATAAGGTTTTAGTCCAGTTTGATCTTGGCGAAATGAATTTTCCGGATGTTATACACCGGGTAGGAGGTTGCAAGGAGGCCGATGGACATCACCGTGACAAATACCACGATAAAATCGGCAACCTGCATGTGAACGGGGTAGGCGCTTACAACAAAGCTGCTGCCGGCACCCCCGAGCCTTACCAGGCCGAAGCGGATCTGCAGCCAGCAGATAACGGCTCCAAGCGCCAGCCCGAGGAGCGCGCCGATAAGCGAAATAAGCACCCCCTCCATCAGGAAGATACGCCTGATCAGGGATTGCGAGGCACCCATGCTCTGAAGGACTGCAATGTCCTTTTTTTTGTCGAGGATCAGCATCGAGAGGGTCCCGATTACATTGAAGGTGGCGATCACCAGGATCAGGGTCAGGATCATGAAAATGTAGTTCTTCTCGGAGATCATGATTTTGTAAAGGATCTCCTGCTGCTGGAAGCGGTTTTTAACGATGAAATTCTTTCCCAGCATTTTTTCCAGCTGCGCCTGTACCGGTTTCAGGTCGGCATCCTTTGCCACGCCGATTTCGAGGGCCGTCCGTTCGTTTTCATAGGCCAGGAGTTTTTTAACAAACCGGAGGGGGAGGATGGCGTATTTGATATCGTACTCATACTGGATCTGGAAGTACCCGGAGGGAAAAATGACCTCTGTGTTGAAGGCGTTGTCGAATCCTCCCGAAAATGAGGCGTAGCGCCGCGGAACATACACGGCAATCGGGTTCAGGTAATCCTTCAGGTTGGCGTTCAGTGTGCTGGCAAGACCGTAGCCGAGGACGGCATAATCCTTTTCCCCGTCCTGGAGGATAAAATTGCCCTCGGACATCATGCTGTCGATACCGCTCATTTTCATGTAATCCCCGCTGACCCCCTTGATGGTCACAATGCTCTGGTTGTCCTTGTATTTCATGAGGGCATCCTCTTCGATCACCTCGGTGAGATGCAGGATGCCTGGTATTTGCCGGATGCGGTCGACGGGCAATGCAGAAAGGTTGAAGGTTTTGCCATGGCTGGCGGTTACCTGGATGCTCGGGTTGAAGGAACTGAAGAGCGATACCACCAGGCGGTCGAACCCGTTGAAAACCGACAGCACGATGATCAGCGCCATGGCCCCGATGGCAACACCCACCAGCGAAATCGCGGAGATGATGTTGATGATGTTGTGCGATTTTTTTGAAACCAGGTACCGGCGGGCTATGTAAAACGGGAAGTTCAAGGGATTTGCGATTTACGATTTACGATTTACGATTTTAACGTTAAACTATCCATTTCCCTTTTCGCTACCTCGCTACCTCGCTACCTTTCTACTTCCATGCCTTCACCATCAGCCCGGTGCCGGTTTTATGCTGCATCCCGGTGTCGAGCATGTTGCATATGAAGGCAATGGGGTAGGCTACGATGTAATAGAAGGGCAGGAGGATGAAAAGCAACTTCGATTTATTCAGCATGAGGATGGGATACTTCATCGAAAGCCTCCAGCCGGCGCGGCCGGGGGTGCCGTAGGTAAAACGCGCCTCGGTTTTCCTGAAACCGGCGCGTTTCAGTTTTTCCCGGATGTCATCAATGTTGTAACCGTCGCGGACATGCTCGTCGATAAAGGATTCGCCCTCCTCATGATCGTGCACGTCGGAGCCGCCCTGGTCGGAGGGGGTGGAAACCAGCAGCATGCCATCCTGGGTCAGGGAATCGTAAAAATTCCGGAAAACCGCTTCATCGTCGGCAATGTGTTCCATCACATCCACCGACAGGATCAGGTCGAATTTGTCGGGCATGCTGAACTTTGTAAGGTCGGCGATCTCAAAGTTCACATTTTTACGGCCGATTTTCATGAAAAAATTGTTGCAGTCGGCAATCTGCTCCTCCTTTACATCGACCGCCTCAACGAACCAGTGGGGGTCAAGTCCCGAAAGGAAATAACTGTACTGGCCGAACCCTGACCCGGCATCGAGGATGTAGCGGCCGGCTCCCTGTGGCGCGACCTGGTGCGATGCCTGCGTTCTTGCTCCGGCGGGCCGGTTCAGGTCGGGCAGGTTTTTTGCCCAATGCCTGATCTCTTTCCTGACATGCCATGCACGCAACAGCAACAGATCCAGTAGCTTGTAAAATAAAATACGTGAAAAAGGGGATGTGTTGAAGACCTTGCCGAGGGATTTTTTAATCGGGTCGTATTGCATGGGAGACTCAGATTTAAACTCAAAAATCAAAACTCAAAATTCATAACCTGCTTTGCACCGGGGAACTCCTGACCAGGATACCGGTTGTTCATTCCTGCTGCGCCTTTCAGGAAACCATGATCCCGGGCTATTTTAACAACTGGTCGATATTCTCAATATAGTCGAGCGAGTCATCCAGGAAGAAATGAAGCTCGGGCATCACCCGCAGCTGGTTGTGAACCCGCAGGGCCAGGAAATGACGCACCTCGCGGCTGTGGTGCCTGATCTTGTCGAGCAGCACCTGTTTGTCGGTGGTGATGAAGAGGCTCAGGTAAACTTTCGCAATCGCGAGATCCTTGCTCACCTGAACCTTGGTCACCGTGATCAGGGCTCCATCGAACAGGTTACGGCTTTCCTGCTGGAAAATTGTGCCCAGGTCCTTCTGGATCAGGCGTGAAATTTTTTGTTGGCGGGTCGATTCCATGCTACAAAGGTATTAATTATTTTGGTAAACGATAACATGGCGGGATGCAGGCGAAACGGTCAACAGAGCGGAATTAAAAATTAAAAATTAAAAATTGCGAAAATTCCGGATCAGGCCGGGGGATCGTTTTTTTATTTCACAGCGGGTTAATCCCACCGTTATATCAGCATGATAACACATTTTTTTCGATAAGTAAAATACGTATAATCATAAGTATTTCTTGCACGGTGAAAAATTTAACAATACTTTTGCGCGCAATTAACTGCCATTTTCACGAACCACAACAACCGGACAACATGAGATTAAACAAGTACTTAAAAATGTCGGCGTTCATGCTGATAGCTACAGTATTGCCAATCCTGGCAAAGGCGCAACAGGAGGCGGGGAACACCCTGGCTTCCGGGATCATCGATGACCAGCAATACAACCGGGCCATTCACATCATGGCCATGCTGCTGATCGGTTTTGGATTTTTAATGGTTTTTGTAAGAAAATACGGTCGTTCAGCGTTGACGGCCACCTTCCTGCTTGTCAGCACCTCGCTGCCTCTTTATATGCTGATCAACCGGGTGGGCCTTGATGGAACCGACAGCGAGATCAGGCGGCTGATCCTCGCGGAATTCGGTGCCGCCAGCCTGCTGATTGCCGCGGGTGCCGTGCTTGGCAGACTGAAAATGCAGCAATACGTACTCCTCGGGTTACTGTTTGTCCCTTTTTATGCGTTCAATGAATGGATTGTTCTGAACGGCGGACTTGGCCTGATCAAGGCCGGTTCGGTGGTCGATACCGGGGGGTCGGTTGTCATCCATGCTTTTGGTGCGATCTTCGGGCTCGGCGTCGCCCTGACCATGACCACAAAGCAGGAATTCGAGACAACCATCGAAACCGATTCTACGAGCGACCGGTACTCGATGCTGGGAAGCATGATGCTTTGGATCTTCTGGCCCAGTTTTTGCGCTGCCCTTGTCCCGCCTGCCCAGATGCCCCACACCGTGGTGAATGTCATCCTTGCTTTGTGCGGTTCAACCCTGACAACCTACCTCGTTTCCGTTTCAATCCGTAAGAAGATCAGCATTGCCGACATCGCCAACGCCGCGCTTGCGGGGGGTGTTGCCATCGGCTCAACCTGTGCCGCGGCCAGCCATACCATGGCGGTCATCATCGGCATCATGGCGGGCGGTCTTTCCACTTTCGGCTTTGCCGTCATCCAGTCGAAGCAGCAGAAGCTGATGAAGATCATCGATACCTGCGGGGTTACCAACCTGCACGGCCTGCCCGGTTTGATGGGCGGACTGGTCGCCCTGCCCGTCATCAGGGGACTTCACATGGAAAACCAGCTTTACGGGATCGGCATCACCATCCTGGTTGCACTTCTCACCGGCATGATCACGGGCAAGGTACTTCCCCTGCTTGGTCGCAAACTCGAAGTTTACGACGATGCCGATGAATTCCTGGATGCCGGAGAATAAGGGGTGACTGCGGCGGTTGCCGAGCACTATGGACAACTGTTTTAATTGATCTTTACAGGTTGCACCCGGGGTGATTTACTGCCAAGGTTGAAATCCCTGGTCATGCTGATGGCAAAGGAATATTTCGGCGTCATCTGTTTCCCGTTGTAATATTTGTAAACCGGGAGATCGCATAAAACGGTCAGGTTCCATTTGCCGGCGATGCTGTAGCTTAGCTGCGGAGAAACCGTTACCAGGTCATAGCCCGAATCGATCACCTTGTTGCCGCCGTTCTCATTCAGGTTGGCCATGTCCTGATCGTTGGTTTTCCACTCGTTGCGGACCTGGATGATCCCGAAGAAATACTTTACGATCTTCTTGGAAACAAAAATGGAGTTCAGCAGTATATTGCCGTATTTGTAACGGTTCTTGTCCTGGAAATTGTAATCGTACCGGTTGATGGAAAAGAGCCGGAGGGTGATCTGCTGGAATCCTTTGTTGAAAAAGATGATCTCGGAAATGCCGAAGGCGTTGGTCGAGGGCTGCACATCGCGGTTTAGCTGCACCCCGTCGACCACCTGCGGATTGGTGGTGAACGGGAACCGGAAACCCAGCCCGGAGGTAATTTCAACCTGTTTTACCGGGTTGATATAGTCGCCATATTTGAAGGTCAGGGTGCCGTTTGATAGTCCATAGCCGTGGGTCTGGAAATCGATGTGCTTGAAAACCTGGGTCTTGTCGAAATAATAGCCGGCCTCGAGTTCCACTGTCAGCCTCCTGGTGATCCCATAGGCCAGCGCCATCCCGGCAAAGTTGAAACTTGAACTTGAAAGCTGGACGCTTTCATTCGACCTGTGATCCTCCTGATAATAGGTATCGGAATAACTATGGCGGTAATAGGTGATCACCCGCAGGTAGTTCCTGCCAAGCACCCCGACATAGACCGATGCTCCCACCGGGCTCCCGGTTGAACAGCACTGGGCATTGCAGTTAAATGATAGGACAAGGCATGCGGCCCCGAAAAGGAAAGATATTGCTGGTTTAATTGTGGGCCCTGACAACGATCGTCTTTGTTTCTGAATTGTTGTATTTGTCGGTCACGGCACATTTGATGGCGAACCTTGCCTGGTGGCATACGGTCCACTGCACCGTGGAGCCACTGCCTACAAATGTTCCATAGTCGGATGACCATTTATAGCTGAGCCCGTCGCCGGTGGCGATCGCTGAAAGTGTGGTGACGTCGTTGACCTTGATCACCGTGTCGGCTGCAACAAGGGTGCTGAACTTAAAGTTCGACCCGGTACCCGGGTCTGGGGTGTTGCTGCTTTTTTTGCAGGAAATTGCTGCGAGGCAGGCAAGCATGATGAACAGGAGAAAAATCTTCGGTATTTTCATGAGTTCGGTCTGAAATTTGAATGAATATTTTTCCGGATGTTAGGGTCCCCGATTGTAAAAGACAAAAGTACATATATATTTATATGTGGTCAACGGATTTTTAGAAACATGAAATATTTCATATGTTAATATTTTTTTTTCGGACCATATGGAACAACCATAAATTATCATTCACGGTTTGCATGAACCTTGTCCTGATGTCAATTTCATGTTTCTATTCCCGGCTACCCTCACCGAAAGGAGAAATTCCGCCGACCTGACTGGTCAACCGACTGATCTCCCGTTGGGGATTCCCGATATTCCATGGTTAATCCGGATGAAAATTTTATCTTTGCAGGGATGAAAAGCTTTTTCAAGATACTTCGTTATGCCGGCCCGTATTGGGTGTATGCGTTTTTGAATGTGATTTTTAATATCCTGTCGGTTCTTTTTTCACTGGTTTCGTTCGCCCTTTTCATCCCGGTGCTGCAGATGCTGTTTCACCAGATGGCCATTCCGCAGGCGGCTCCCCCGTTGCATCTTGAAATCAATTCGATCCGCGATAATTTTTATTTTCAAACCGGTCAGATGCTCGGGAAATACGGGAACGAACGGATGCTGATTTACATCGGCCTGGTCATCGTCATACTCTATTTCCTTAAAAACCTGTTCCGTTACCTGGCCATGTATTTCCTGGCAGTTGTCCGCAACGGTGTGGTAAAGGACCTTCGCAACGATCTGTATATCAAGATCCTGATCCTTCCGTTATCCTATTTCAACGAAAAGCGGAAAGGAGATATCATCGCCCGCATGACCACCGATGTGCAGGAGGTGGAATGGTCGATCATGAGTTCCCTTGAAATGGCCTTCCGCGACCCGATCACCATGATCACCTACCTGATCACCCTTTTTGTCATCAGCCCGTCCCTGACGGTTTTCGTCCTGGTGCTGCTTCCCATCAGCGGCTTTATCATCGGCCGGATCGGGAAAAGCCTGAAACGCACATCCGACAAGGGCCAGGCCAGGATGGGGGTACTTCTTTCAATGATCGAAGAGACCATCTCGGGTCTCCGGATCATCAAGGCATTCAACGCGATCGGTTTCGCCGACAGACGTTTCCGGAAGACAAATGAAGAATATAACCGACTGATGGTCAGGCTATACCGCAAGCGTGACCTGGCATCTCCCCTGAGTGAATTCCTCAGCGCATGCGTGGTAACCATCGTATTATGGTACGGTGGCAAGCTGGTTTTCACCCCCGGGAATTTCCTGGATGCAGCGGCCTTCCTGGTTTATCTCGGTATTTTCTCGCAACTCATGCCCCCTGCGAAGGCCATCACCCAGGCCTTTTACAACATCCAGAAGGGTGTTGCATCCGTGGAGCGTATCGAGCAGGTGCTGGCCGAACCGGAAGTGATTGTTGAAAAACCGGATGCCATTGCCAAAAAGGATTTTCTCAGTGAGATCAGTTACAGGAATGTCAATTTTTCCTACGTGGAAGAACCGGTGCTAAAGGAGGTAAGCCTGGTCATTCCCAAGGGGCGCACCATTGCCCTGGTAGGCCCTTCGGGAGGAGGAAAATCGACCATGGTTGACCTGCTTCCGCGGTTTTATGACTGCCTCGGCGGGGGCATATTCATCGACGGGATTGATATCCGCGACCTGGTGATCCGCGACCTGAGGGGGTTGATGGGCATCGTTTCGCAGGAGACGATCCTCTTTAACGATACTGTTTTCAACAACATCGCCTTCGGGATGGAAAACGTGAGCGAAGAGGAGGTGATTGCCGCGGCCAGGGTGGCCAACGCCCATGAATTTATCGAAAAGATGCCGCTTGGTTACAGCACCAACATCGGCGACCGCGGAACCAAGCTTTCGGGCGGGCAGCGCCAGCGCCTAAGCATTGCACGCGCCGTGCTGAAGAACCCCCCGATCCTGATTCTCGACGAGGCCACCTCTGCGCTTGATACCGAATCGGAAAGGCTGGTCCAGCAGGCCCTCGAAAACCTGATGCGAAACCGTACCTCCGTGGTCATTGCCCACCGGCTTTCAACCATCCAGTTCGCCGACGAGATCATCGTCCTGCAGAACGGCCTGCTCGTGGAACGCGGGACCCATGGCGACCTGCTGGAAAAAAACGGGGTGTACCGGAAATTATATGAATTGCAATCCTTCGTCTAGCCTTTTCGCTATTTCGCTATTTCGCCATTTCGCTCTTTAAATCTCCGCCATCCTGATCATGACCGACTCCATCTTTTTCTTCATCAGCTTGACCTTGCAGTCAAACCCGTTGACGATGAGGGAGAAGACCAGTTTATGGCCCGATACGGTCTGAACGTAGCCTGCGAAGCTCTTGACATTGTTGATGGTGCCTGTTTTGGCGCGAATCCGGCCCTGCGCAGCGCTGCCGATCATGGCCTTGTGCAGGGTGCCGGTCATCCCGGCAAGCGGCAGTGATTCATAAAAAGCCTGGAAATAGGGAGACTGGCGCATGGCGTAAAGCGCATCGACCAGCTGCTTGGGAGAAATGGCATTGTTTCTTGACAGGCCGTTCCCGTCGTAGAAATACATTCCTTCGGTATCCACCCCCTTGGTCGTCCAGAAATCCATGATGGCCTTCACACCCGCGGTTGTGGTGGCCGTATTGTATACCTTGCCGCCTATCTTCCTCAGCAGTTTCGAGGCGCGCCAGTTCACGCTGTTCTGGTTGGTGATGGTGACCTCGGGGATGATGGGCTTCCCGAAAACCTCGAGTGCGGCGGCGGTAACGAAAATTTTAAGGGTGGAGGCGGGCTTCATGAGCTGCCTGGCGCGATAGTCGGCAACCGTAACAGGCTCCTTGGCCGTAACATCGACAATCAGGTACCCGAGGTCGGCATTCTTCAGCAACGGATCCTTTTTGAGCATGTCCAGCGATTCGAGCAGGGTGTTGTACGAAACGGAGGTCTCCTTTTTGGCGATAACCGGGGGTAAAGGCTTCACCGCTGTTTTGGTACGGTTGTTCTCGCAGGAAAAAATTAATGGCAACAGGATCAGGAGCGACAGGAGGAATCTTTTGGGCACCATGGTTTTCAGTTGCAGTTATTTTTTTTCAAAGATGAGGAAAATTTGTCAAAGATTAGCCCATTTGGCTATAAATTAACAAATTCAAATGTTAAATATCCTTAAATATGTGGATGTTTCTCTATGAATAAAGTAATTTTTAATAATTTTGTTCTTTAGAATCAGATTAAATAGGAAACTTACATGATAAAAAAGGTACTTGTTGCCAACCGCGGCGAGATTGCCCTGAGGGTAATGCGTTCGTGCCGCGAGCTTGGTCTGGTAACGGTTGCGGTATTTTCGGAAGCCGACCGCAAAGCAATGCACGTGCGGTATGCTGATGAGGCCTATTGCATCGGCCCGGCCCCGTCGCGCGAGAGTTACCTCAACATCGACACCATCCTGGCGGTCGCAAGGCGATCGGGGGCCGATGCCATTCATCCCGGTTACGGGTTTTTGTCGGAGAACGCCGTATTTTCCGAACGCTGCAAGGCTGAAGGGATCAAGTTCATCGGTCCCGATGCCTATGCCATCAGGACGATGGGAGATAAGATCACCGCCCGCCAAACCATGATCGCCTCGGGCGTGCCGGTTGTACCGGGGACCACCGAGAAATTGTCGGACGAGGTGAAGGCGGTGGAGGTGGTGAAGGAGATCGGCCTGCCCGTGATGATCAAGGCTTCGGCTGGCGGCGGAGGCAAGGGAATGAGACTTGTGAAGTCGATGCGTGAGCTCATCCCTTCACTGAGGATGGCCAAATCGGAGGCCATGAACGCCTTCGGCGACGATGCCGTTTATATCGAAAAATATATTGAATCACCCCATCACATAGAATTCCAGATCCTTGCCGACCAGCATGGCAACGTGATCCACCTGTTTGAACGGGAATGTTCCATCCAGCGCCGTCACCAGAAGGTCATCGAAGAGACGCCCTCGCCGCTGATCACGCCTGAACTGCGTGCCGAAATGGGGGAGAAGGCCGTGGCCGCTGCGAAAGCAGTGAATTATGAGGGTGCGGGCACCATCGAGTTCATCGTGAGCGATAAGCTCGAATACTATTTTCTCGAAATGAACACCCGGCTCCAGGTTGAACACCCGGTAACCGAGCGCGTGGTGGGGGTCGACCTGGTCAAGGAACAGATCAACATCGCCAACGGGCTCCCGCTTTCATACCGCCAGGATGAACTCCGGCAGCATGGGCACGCGATCCAGTGCCGTATCTATGCCGAAGATCCCGAGAACAACTTCATGCCAAACCCGGGGATCATCAAACACATCACCGTGCCCCTCGGGCTTGGTGTCAGGTACGACGGCTATGTGTATGAAGGGTATGAGATCCCGATGCATTACGACCCGATGATCTGCAAACTCATCACCTGGGGCAAATCGCGGACGGAGGCCATCGCCAGGATGCGGCGTGCCCTTTACGAATACAAGATCACCGGGGTTAAAACGTCCATCAAGTTCCTCGAGCGAATCATGGACACCCCTGAATTCATTGAGGGAAAATACAACACCCATTTCATCGAGGATAATCACGACCGGCTCTTCACCACCAGGCCATGCGGTACCGAGTGCGAGGACATGGCCCTCATTGCCGCGTTCATCGATTACCTCGACAAACTGGCCGAAATCCAGCCCCAGCGATTCACCGAGGAACTGGGCAACAACTGGAAAGATTTTGGCAGGAAACGGAATGTACTCAGACTATAATTATTATCATGGCACACGAAATCAGTATCAAAGACCGCACCGCAAAGATTGACCTGCTCAACCGGGTCGGGAACAAAGCCCTCATTGCCGTGGACGATCACAAATACGACCTCGACATCGTTGAGGTTGAAAAGGGTGTTTACTCCATCCTGTATAACGGCCAGTCCTACAATGTAGAACTGATCCGGGGTGAAACCAGCAAGCGGTACATCGTGAACACCTTCGCCAAGACCTTCAATGTGGAGGTGATCGATGCCGAAACAAAATACATCAACAACCGCAACCAGGGGCTGGAGGTGGAGGGGTCGAACCATATCCTGTCGCCAATGCCCGGCAAGATCGTGAAGATCCCGGTCAGGGTGGGCGACCTGGTCACCGCCGGTCAAACGCTCGTCGTGGTGGAAGCCATGAAAATGCAGAGTGAATTCAAAGCCTCCGGGGATAAGATCGTCCAGGCGATCCTCGTCAAGGAGGGCGACACGGTTGATTCGCACCAGTTGATGATTAAACTTGAGAATATAGAAGAAGCGAAGTAGCAAGGTAGCGAGGTAGCGAGGTAGCGAAATTTGGTGTAGCTATCAGGTTATGAGTTTTGAGTTTTGAGTTTTGAGTTTTGAATTAAGACAACCATATGCAGACGATCGAAGAACGTTTTCAATTTTTTGATGAGAAAAACCGGAAGGCAGAACTGGGCGGTGGCGCCGAGAAAATTGCCAAAATCCACAAAAACGGACGCCTGACGGCCCGTGAACGTATCCTGACCCTGCTCGACGGAAACACCTTTGTTGAAATGGACAAGCTGGTCATGCACCGCTGTCACGATTTTGGCATGGGCCACAATAAATACCCCGGCGACGGCATGGTGACCGGTTACGGAAAGATTGACGGACGGCTTGTGTTTGTTTTTGCCCAGGATTTTACCGTATTTGGCGGCACCATGAGCCGGGCCAATGCCGACAAGGTGGTCAAGATCATGGACATGGCCATGCGCATGGGCGCCCCGCTGATCGGGCTGAACGATTCGGGTGGCGCGCGCATCCAGGAGGGTGTTGAAAGTCTCGCCGGGTATGCCGATATTTTTTACCGTAATGTAATGGCCTCCGGTGTGATCCCCCAGATATCCGCCATCATGGGACCCTGCGCCGGCGGTGCGGTCTATTCCCCGGCGATGACCGATTTCATCTTCATGGTCAAGGATTCGAGCTACATGTTCGTGACCGGCCCTGAGGTGATCAAAACCGTTACCCATGAAGAGGTGACGATGGAGGAACTCGGCGGGGCCATGTCGCATAACAGCAAGAGCGGCGTAGCTCACTTTGCTGCCGAGAACGATGAGCAGATCGTGCTGATGATCCGCGAACTGATGAGTTTCCTGCCCTCCAACAACATGGAGGATCCCCCCACACAGCCCTGCACCGACGATATCATGCGTCAGGATGAAAAGCTCCAGACGGTGGTTCCGGCTGATCCTAACAAGCCATACGACATGAAGGACATCATCACCACGGTGGTCGACAACCATAATTTCTTCGAGGTCATGCCCTATTATGCGCAGAACATCCTCACCGGGTTTGCCCGCCTCGGCGGAAAACCGGTCGGGATCGTCGCCAACCAGCCTGCCTTCCTGGCCGGGGTGCTCGATATCAACTCATCGGTGAAAGCCGCGCGTTTCGTGCGTTTTTGTGATTGCTTCAACATTCCCATTATTACCTTTGTGGATGTGCCGGGCTTCCTGCCCGGAACAAACCAGGAATTCGGAGGGATCATCAAGCATGGTGCAAAGTTGCTGTATGCCTTTTCGGAGGCGACCGTGCCCAAGATCACCCTGATCACCCGCAAAGCATACGGCGGGGCGTACGATGTGATGTCGAGCAAGCACATCGGGGCCGATGTGAATTATGCCTATCCCACTGCGGAGATCGCCGTAATGGGACCCGAAGGGGCCGTGAACATCATTCACAAGGGCAAACTGAATGAAAGCGACCGCGCAGAGGCGGTTGAGAATTACCGCCAGACCTTTGCAAATCCATACAAGGCAGCTGAACTGGGCTACGTGGATGAGATCATCCTGCCGCGGCAGACCCGGATGAAACTCATCCAGGCACTCGAACTGACCCAGAACAAAAGCAAAACCAACCCGCCCAAAAAGCACGGAAATATTCCCTTATAGGATCTTAGATTTCAGATTTCAGATTTACAGTCGAATCAGGATCAACTGTTCCACATTCAACGTGTAACACCCCCTGTCTTATTCAGGTGAACCGTTTTCGACCCAGCAGGAAAGGAGGTGTATCTGGGCATCGGGCATTTTAACCCCGCCCTGGGGCATGTTCTTGTATAGCGTCAGGTGCTCGATGGAACCCATGAAACTTTTTTTCTTGCTTGCAGCCGAGGTCCCAGCATAATCGCCCAGGCTGATCCCGCTCGCAGCATGGCCACCCCCGTGACAGGCCATGTCGGGCATGGCGCAGTACGAATCCATAATGGGTTTGACATTCGCGGTGTAGGTTGGGGTTACACCCGTGCAATCATAAATTGAGGCATGCTGACAGCCGCTGATTGCAATAAAGAGAAATATTACTGAGATTGTGATGAGGATTTTCATGCCTTTTGATTAATTCACTAATTTTAAGCTGTAAAATTACATAAAAAAATCCATGTGATTGTTGCAACCCGAATTTTACCGGTCGGGCAGTGACCAAAATCATACCGGGTTATCGTTAATAACGCAATGCAAATATGAAATTGTATAGTATTGCACTATTTTTTCTGCTCCTGTCTGCTTCGGGTGCCACCGGACAGGAAACAGCAGTCAGGCCGACCGGCTGGCAAACCCTGGAACTCTCAAGGAGCCGTGATTCGGCAATCGCGGTTAAACTGCCGTTGCTCTCGCTCCCCGGCAAGTACCGCAACCGGGTGCTTCCCTTCCTTGTTGACAATACCCACCAGGAATGCTGGCCCGGCATCCTCGACCAGTTCCTTTTTTCAAGTTGCCAGCAATACTGCGGGGTGGCTTATGTTTTCGGTTATGAGATCAACCGCTTGCGCCATAGGAACGGCACTTACTGGGAAAACGGTTACCCGACCCACTACACCTGGAATTTCATGAACCATGGTTACCAGGGCGCGGGGGTGAACTTCCTGGAAAGCTTCGAGGTGATCAGGCAGCAGGGGCAGATGACCTCGAACGATTATGGTATTGATACGGCCACGGGCGCAACGGGCTGGATCAGCGGGTACGACAAGTATTACCGCGGCATGTTCAACCACCTTAAACAGGTGTCGGCCATCATGACCAACAGCACCACAGGGATCAACACCCTTCGGAACTACCTTTTTGACCATCTCTCAGGCTCCGCTGTGGGCGGAATCGCCTGTTTCACCACCGACGCAGCAGCCCTGTGGAACCTGGGCACCGTCCCGGCGGGAACCCCCGAAGCCGGCAAGCACATCATACCCGTGTGGCCCGATCTTCCTGATCATGGTCTGACAGTGGTGGGATACAACGATTCCGTCAGGTTTGATGTAAACAATGACGGTAAATTCACAAACAACCTCGACATCAACGGCGACGGCGTAGTGGATGTGCGCGACTGGGAGATCGGCGCGTTCAAGCTTGCCAATTCTTACGGCGGCTATTGGGAGGACACCGGTTATGTCTATTGCCTCTACCGGGCCTTTGCAATGAACTATGGGGAAGGTGGAATCTGGAACAACCGGGTTTATACTGTGGAGGCAGATACGGTCTACCGGCCGATGCTGACGGCCAAGGTGAACCTGGAGTACAACCTGCGCGACAGGATCCGCCTGCTGGCGGGTGTCAGTACCGATACCCTGAACCGGATGCCCGCCCGGGTGATCGACTTCCCGGTATTTTCGTTCCAGGGCGGCGAATTTAACATGCAGGGCCGAAACAATGATCCGCAGACTGATTCAATCGAATTCGGACTGGATGTGACCCCGCTGCTGAACATGGTCCCGGCCGGCAAACCCGCCCGTTTTTTCCTGGCGGTGGAGGAACGTGATCCCGATGGAAAAGGGCACGGCCTGATCCGGAAAGTATCCTTTATCAGTTACCGGAACGGGGTCACCGAATACCCGGCAGGCGCCGGGGACGTGAACATAGCAAACAACACTGTGACTTTTGTATCGGCAGTGCTACCCATTGAGAAACCCGACATTCAGATCACCACCGGATCACTTCCCCCGGTCACACCGCCACAACCCCTGCATGTCCAGCTGGCCGCCACGGGAGGCCGCCCGCCTTACGAATGGTCATTCACGGAGGGCTACGCCAGGCAGCCTGGCAATGAAACCCTGCCGCAGGTTGCCGGAACATCGCTGGTAAACAGTACAGGGGTGGCGACCTTTGCCGTGGTGGCGCTTCCGTTCAGTTTTCCATTCTATGGAAAATCATACGATACGATTTACGTAAATTACCAGGGGTTTGTCTCTTTTGAACCGGCGTATCTGCCCGGGATTTACACCACCAATGAAATTTCCATGCTGAAACAGGTTCGGGCCATCTCCCCCTCGTTTTCACAGGCCTATGTCTACCCGGCGAACAGTTCCCGGGGGATCTTCGCCGAAAAAGGGGGCTCCCGTGTGGTCATCCGCTGGAAGGCACAGCGGCAGTATGCCGCCGCCGCGACAACCGACGATTTTGCACTGGTGCTCTATCCCGACGGCCGGTTTGAATTCAGGTACGGCAACATGGACCCCAGCCCCGTATACAAAACCTGTTATACGGGCGTCTCGATGGGCGATGATTTGAATGCCGATCTTCAAACGGTATGGGATGCTACGGAACTTTCGGGAAAAAGCTACCGGTTTTTCCAGTGCCAGGTACCCCCGGGATTGAACCTGAGCCACGAAGGCCTGCTTGCCGGGTCGCCTTCCGATTCTGCCATGATCAGCGATCTCTGCATCACGGTGGCTGATGCCGGCAAAATCACCGCTTCGAAGACCTTTCAGCTAACCGGCGGGCCTGGAATTACCTCCGCAATCGCCGGGCAGGACGATAACCGGATGAAAGCAGGGATGTCCATGAAAATGAAACTGGTTCTTACCAACCCCGGCTTGCAGCCTCTTCAGAACCTGGTGCTCCGGCTCAGGTCGGCCGATTCACTGCTCACCATTACCGACAGCATCTGCAGTGTCGCCATGCTGCAGCCGGGCCAGCCGGTGACCCTGCCCCTTGCATTTTCATTCAGCCTGAAAAAGGCACTGGCGAACGATTTCCCGGTGATGACACGGCTGGAGGTACAATCGGGTCAAAGGATGTGGAAACAGGATGCCGTGTTCCGGGTTGCCGCCCCCGATCTCATGATCCTGAAACCTTCCGTTGAAGATGGGCTCAACAACCTGCTCGATCCCGGGGAGGTGGCCGACCTGGTCGTGCCGGTTGAGAATTCAGGACTCATGCCTGCACGCAACCTCCATCTCCAGCTTTCAACCAGCGATACTTCCGTGACCATTCTTTCATCCCCGTCGGCGGCCATTGAACGGTTTGAGCCATTGTCACAAAACGATTACCGTTTCACCCTGAAGGCAAGCCGCTGCGTGGTGCCCGGGCGGGTCGTCCCCATGCACCTCGTGCTCAGCGATTCGCTGGGTGTTGTGCAATCGGCCGACTGCCCTCTCCCGCTGGGGATGAAGCAGCTGGCAGTGGTCAGCCTCTCCACATTCGACCTCTCCATGAAGGCCATGGCCGCTGCCCTCGACAGCCTGCGGATGGGATACGACACCCTCCGTGCGATCCCGGCTGATCCGAAACTGTATGCAAATATTTTCCTTATCCTCGGAACATCCTCCACCGGGTGGCACACCCTCACACAGGCCGAGGCGGGTCCCTTCGTAACGTTCCTCCAGAACCACGGACACCTGTATATGGAAGGTTATCTCACCTGGCATTATTCAAACAACACCCCGCTGCATCCCTATTTCAAATATACCACTGCGAATATTCCTTCATACAATTACGAGGATATCCTGGGGGTTCACGGCGCCTTCACCGATTCGATGGCATGGCACTACAACAACCCGCTCAACCACGCGGTTTTCAGTTTTGAACCGGTATCTCCAGCCTGGTCCACCATGGTCAATGCCCACAGCCCTGCGAAAAATTTTGAGATTGCATACGATGGCCCCGGTTACAAAACCATCGGTACTTTCCTCGGATTTTCATCCCTGGAGGGATCCGGGCCACTTTCAACAAAGACTGCCCTGATGAAACGGTATCTTGAATTTTTCGGGGTCAATATCAACGGACCCTGGCCCTTTTTTCACCCTTCGGCCACTGCCGTATGCCTGGGAAAAACCATCACTTTTACCGACGATTCCTACGACCATATTCTCTCCCGGCACTGGGAATTCCCGGGAGGTTTCCCCCCGGAGAGCAGCCTTGCAAATCCGGAAGTCAGGTACGATACAACCGGCAGGTATGATGTCAGGCTGACCGTTACCGGCAGCGCCGGAACGAAATCGATCGTGAAACAGCGTTATATCAGTGTCGGCCGGTGTTCAGGGCTCGGAGAGGTTGTCCTGCAGCCATTGATCAGGATATTCCCGAACCCGGCATCCGAAAAGGTCACGATTGAATTGCGCGGGGGGGAAAGAGGGAAATATTCCATCATGATCAGCGACCTCGCAGGGCGGAGGGTATACACAAAAACCGAATGCATCGATGGTCCCGACGGGTCGGTTGCCATCAGTATTGCGGGGCTGAAAAAGGGACTTTATGTGTTACAGGTTCGTTCGCGGGGCACGATTGTGTCAAAGAAACTGGTGATCGGCTGAAGGTCATCCAACCATTTACTGCGGCCGAAACAAAGATTTCCTACCTTTGAATTTTATTTCATTTCAGGAACCCGATGGAAAACTTGAAACAACAGGTAGCACAACTGTCTGCGACCTATTTTGAAGAGGTAAGGGCCCTGCGGCGGCATCTTCACCAGAACCCGGAACTGTCGTGCGAGGAGGTTCAAACAGCCGGGCTGATATGCAGGATGCTGGACGAATACGGGATTCCTTACCAGTCGGGCATTGCCGGCACCGGGGTGGTCGGTCTTATCGAAGGGAAAAACCCATCGTCCATGTGCATCGCGATCAGGGCCGACATGGATGCCCTGCCTGTCACCGAACGGAATGAAGTGCCTTACAAGTCGCTCAGACCCGGCGTCATGCATGCCTGCGGTCACGATGTGCACATGGCGTGCCTGCTGGGCGCCGCAAAAATCCTGAATACGCTGAAAGATCAGTTCAGCGGTACCATCAAACTGATCTTCCAGCCTTCCGAGGAGACTTACCCGGGCGGGGCCATCCGCATGATTGAAGAGGGGGTATTGGAAAATCCAAGACCTTTGTTCGTGATCGCACAACATGTCATCAATACCCTTCAGGCAGGCGATGCAGGGCTGAAGGCCGGTGCCTACATGGCCTCCACCGATGAGATTTTTATCACGGTGAAGGGAAAAGGAGGCCATGCCGCCACTCCCTCACAAAATGTCGACCCGGTTGTGATCGCCGCGCACATCATCCTGGCCCTGCAGCAGATTGTCAGCAGGAATGCCGACCCCGTCATGCCGACGGTTGTATCCTTCGGCAAGATCACCGGGGAGGGGCGAACCAACATCATCCCCGATACGGTAACCATGGAGGGAACGGTGAGGACCTACAGCGAGACCTGGCGCAAATCGGTGCATGAGCGGATCGTCCGCATGGCGGGCGGGATCGCCGAAGCCATGGGTGCAACCTGCGAAGTAAGGATCGCCTACGGTTATCCTTTCCTTTACAACGACCCCGGGCTTACCGGAAAACTTTCGGACCTGGCGTCAGAATACCTGGGTGATGCACATGTTAAAGTACTGGACCAGCGGATGACTGCCGAGGACTTTGCCTATTTTGCAGAAAAAGTTCCCGCCTGCATGTACCGGCTGGGAATCGCCAATGAAAGGGAGGGGATCAGCTCCAACCTGCATTCGGCGACATTCGATGTGGATGAATCCAGCCTTGAGACCGGCATCGGGCTGATGGCATGGATGGCGCTGGGAATTTTAAACAATGAACATTGATCTGCAGATGATGAACAAGAAGATAAGCGGGTTGGAAATGGTGAAGGTGAACAAGACAGCGGACCCGGTTTATTCGCTGGTGAATTCGTGGCTTATTGTCCGTTCTTTCCTCGGCGTTTTCCTTATCTTCCTTGTCTCTGCCGGCAACGCCCAGGACCTGAAGCCCGACAAGCCGCCGATCCTCCCTTTTCAGCAGGATGCCCTGCAGCAGGGCAACGATGAATCGATCGCCACGCAGTTTTACCAGAACCATGAGTATGAAAAGGCCGCCGAAATCTTTGACCGGCTCTATGATGAAAAGCCATCGCAGTATTATTTCCAGTACCTGCTGTCATGCCTGGTGGAGATCAAGGAATACGGCAAGGCCGAGCGTCTGATCAAAAAAAACCTGAAGGGCGATCCCAACGCCCTGCGTTACCAGGTTGACCTGGGATATGTGTACTACCGGGCAGGGAATACCGACAAGGCAAAAAAACTCTACGAGGATGCCCTGAAGAAACTCCAGCCAAACCAGCAGCAGATCTTCGACCTGTCAAATGCGTTCCTGACCCACGGCGAAAACGAATATGCCCTGCGCACCTACCAGGCGGGACGGCAGTTGCTGAACAACACCTATCCGTTTGGGTTTGAGATGGCCAGTGTTTATGAACGGATGGGCGATTTTAAAAACGCCATGGAGGAATACCTCAACCTGCTCGGGGTGAATACATCCTATCTTGTCACGGTACAGGACCGTATCCAGATGGTTCTTGCCAATGATGTCAACAACGAGAAGAATGAAAGTTTGAGGAAAATACTGCTTTCGAGGGCACAGAAAAATCCCGATAAAGCCTATTATGCCGAATTGCTATGGTGGTATTCCATCCAGCAGAAGGATTTCGACCTCGCGCTGGTGGAGGCAAAATCGCTCGACCGGCGCCTGGGCGGGAATGGTGAAAAACTTGCCATGCTGGCCAGCCTTGCCCTGTCGAACGAAAAATATGATGTGGCCATCGAATGCCACCAGTACCTGGTGTCGAAGGGGAAGGCATGTCCCTATTATGACTTCAGCCGGAGGGAACTGGTCAATACACGATACATCCAGGCAGTTTCGGAGCCATCGCCCCCGAAGAAAATGCTTGAGACCATCGAACATGAGTTTCGTGAGTTGCTCAGGGATGGCAGCGACGATCCTGAAAACATATCCGTCATCCGGAACCTGGCCCATATCCAGGCTTTTTACCTGGATAAGCCGGCCGAAGCGGTCGACCTGCTCGAAAATGCTGTTAAAATGAACGGGATTTCAACCGCCGAACGTGCGAAATGCAAAATAGAACTGGCCGACATCCTGCTCTTTACCGATGATGTGTGGCAGGCGACCTTGTTATACCAGCAGGCATACCAGGATTTTAAATACGATGTCCTCGGGCAGGAGGCCAAGTTTAAAAATGCAAAGCTCTCCTTTTATATCGGCGAGTTTAAATGGGCGCAGGCGCAGGCCGACGTGCTGAAGGCAGCCACCTCCAAATTCATTTCGAACGACGCCATTGCCCTTTCGCTGCTGATCAGCGAGAACTTCGACCCCGACAGCAGTACCGTCGCCCTGGGCCTGTATGCGCACGCCGACCTGCTCGACTACAGGAATGCAGAGGTTCCGGCCCTTCAGACGCTCGATTCGATCCTCGCCATGTTTGCGGTTCACCCGATCCTTCAGCATGTGCTTTACAAAAAGGCGGAGATCAGGCGCAAACAGGGAAAATTCGCCGAAGCCGATTCATTGTTCGCGCAGGTGGTCAGGGAATACCCGGATGACATCCTCGCCGACGACGCCGTGATGCAAAGTGCCGCGCTCAATGAAAAACAGCTTGGCAACCCCGAAAAAGCCATGGCACGCTACCTCGAACTGCTTGACAAATACCCCGGGAGCATCTATGTCCCCGACGCCCGCAGGAAATACCGCTCCCTGCGCGGCGACAAACCCCAGTAAAAAACCAACTGGTATCTTCCTCCAAAATCGTAAATCGTAAATCGTAAATCCTAAATTGTATTCGTCCTTCGTCACCCGTAATTCGTCAGTCTCATGGTTCATCCCAAAAAACACCTTGGCCAGCATTTCCTCAGGGATGAAAACATCGCCCGGAAGATCGTAAGTTACCTGAACCCTGAAATACCGCTGGTGCTTGAGGTCGGACCGGGGATGGGGGTCCTGTCAAAGTACATCCTGGACCTCATGGAGGAGGCGCAATCCTTTCCTGCCATTGATCCGTGGTTTATGGAGATTGACCGCGAATCGGTCGATTACCTCCGGCACACCTACCCGCAGATCGCGGGCCGGCTGATCCAGGCCGATTTCCTTTCGTGGGATACCTCCACCTTCCCCCCTGCAGCCGATCCCTCTCAGAAATTTACCGTGATCGGTAATTTCCCTTACAATATCTCATCGCAGATCCTCTTCAAGGCGCTTGATAACCGGGACCGGATTCCTGAAGTGATCGGCATGTTCCAGAAAGAGGTGGCCGAACGGATCGCCTCGCCTCCCGGCAACAGGTCGTACGGGATCATTAGTGTGCTGCTGCAGGCTTTTTATGACATTGAATACCTGTTTACCGTGAATGAGACGGTTTTTTACCCGCCGCCCAGGGTCAAGTCAGCCGTCATTCGCCTGCGCAGGAACACTACCGAAAAGCTCGCGTGCGATGAGGCGTTTTTTACCAGGGTGGTTAAAACCGCCTTCAACCAGCGTCGTAAAACACTGCGCAACGCCATCAGGGTCCTTACCGGCAACATCACCCCGGAATCAGTGCCGGCCCCGTCGGCATGGCTGCTTCATTGTCTCGATCTCAGGGCCGAGCAACTTTCGGTAGCCGACTTCGTGCAGCTTGCTTCAGAAATTTCTACCTTTGCACAAATTAATGTTTCAGGATGAAAAAAGGCCAGCTCCCGAAAACCCCCGCTCCCACGCGAAAGCCCGCTGTTCGTAAAAAGGCGGCTCCTGCTGAAAAACCGGTGGTGGTACCTCGCGGTTCCAAAAAAGCCAACCGCTATTTTGTTTTATTCTTCTTCCTCTTTGCATTCCTGCTTTATGGAAACACAATGCTGAACAAATATGCAGTCGACGATAATTATGTCACCAACAACCAGCAGGTTCAAAAAGGGTTCAGGGCCATTCCCGAAATCTTTTCAACCCACTATGTCATCCAGCAGGGGAACATGGGTTCAACCTCGGCCGATTACCGGCCCATGGCAAAGGCCACCTTTGCCGTTGAGCACCAGTTCTGGGGAACAAAACCCGGTGTGAGCCACGGGATCAACATCCTGCTGTACTGGGCATTGTCGGTCATGCTGTTCTTTATCCTGAAAAGGCTGCTGAGAAACTACAACATCCTCTTCCCGTTCATGATCACCGTGCTCTTCATGGCGCACCCCGTGCATACCGAAGTAGTCGCCAGCCTCAAGAACCGCGATGAGATCCTTGCTTTCATCTGCGGACTGGGAAGTCTGCGGCTCATCCTGAAATATGTCGACCAGCATCAGTCCAGGTTCCTCTTTTTTGCCATCCTGCTCTTTTTCATCGGGTACCTTTGCAAAACTGCCATCACTCCCTTCCTGGCGCTTTTCCCGCTTGTGCTATACTTTTTTACGGACCTGTCGCTTAAAAAATCAGGACTGATCCTGCTTGCCCTTCTCGCCGCAATCCTTATTGCGTTGTTTGGACCACGGCTGTTCCTCCCCCCGGTACAGCACACCAACCATTTTATTGAGAACCCGCTCTATTTTGAAAAAGGATTCTGGATCAGGATCGGCACCGGCTTTTTAACCCTGTTGTTTTACCTTCGCATCCTGCTCTATCCTTACCCGCTGTTGTACTATTACGGTTACAACATGATCCCGGTGACAAGTCTTGCGAGTTTCTGGGCCCTCCTGTCACTGCTGATCCATGCGGTTTTGTTCCTGTACGCGATCTGGAAACTGAAGGGAAAAAACATCCTTTCCTTTGCCATCCTCTGGTATCTCGCCGGGATTGCCATGTACTCCAACATTGTTGTTCCCGCGGTGGGTATCGTCGGTGAACGCTTTGTTTTCAATGCTTCCCTCGGATTCTGTATTGCCGTGGTCTGGTTCATCTTTAAAATATTCAAAACCGATCCGAAAAGCCTTACCATTGAGATGGATTCACGGCTCAAGATCCTGGCGGTGCTCGTGCTCCTGGTGATACCCTATACCGTTCTTTCGGTATCGCGAAACCGCGACTGGCGCAACCTGTTCGACCTGTACCGGACCGATGTGAAGTCGCTGGGCAATTCCGCCAAGGCCAACATCGACTATGCCGGTTTCCTGATGAACACCGTTTACCAGGACGAAAATTTCCTGAGGACCGGCGCCGTCAACCAGTTTAAATACCAGACCATCATCACCCATTACCGGAGGGCATTGACCGTTTACCCGAAGGATTATCAAACCTTCAACGACCTGGGCACGGTGTACCTGTTCATGGGAAAGAATTATGATTCCGCCGTCTATTTCCTAAGCCGGGCGATTGCGCTCGATTCAACCATGCAGCCTGCCTGGGTGAACCTGGGAATGGCCTACCGCGACCAGAAGCTTTACACCAAAGCGCTAGGATGCTATGAGCACATCCTGGCGGTCAATCCCAACCAGATCAAGGCGGTTTTCGCGATGGCCGACGTATACAACGACATGGGCGATTTTGAGCGTGCTGTCAGCATGAATGAGGAGATGATGAAACGCTATCCCAACCTTGAAATGCCCTACGTCAATATCGGCAATTATTATATGCTTAAGACCGATACGGCGACCGCCGTCCATTACTGGGAAAAAGCAGCGGCCATCAACCCGAGTTACGAATTGTGCCTGCAGCTGCAATCGCTCTACGTGCTCAGGGGCGACCAGGAAAAATCGGAATACTACTATAAACTGGGTCAGCAGATCGTCAAACAGAGCCAGTAATAACAGAATCCTGAAATATCGGGGATGAATTTGACTCCTGCCTGTAATATTGTCAGGATGGAATCGTCTGGTATGAAAGTTGTCAAAAATCAGTCTAAATAAGCATCTTGTCTTACCAAAATTTTATCTCCATATGATTCTCCGTAATTTTCAGCGAATTACACTGGCTTTCCTGTTTATTTTCCTCGCAGGAACCCTGCCGGCCCAGACCGGTATAATCAGGGGCAGGGTGTCAAACCACAAGAACAACGAACCGGTTCCATTTGTGAATATCATTATCGACGGCAAACCCACCCAGGGGGCCACCAGCGATATGGATGGCAAATTTTCGATCGTGAATGTCGCCCCGGGATATACGCGGCTGATTGCCACCTCCGTGGGTTTTAAAAAGTACACCTCGGCCGATTTCCTGGTAACGAACGCCAAAACGACAGACTTTGATATCGGGCTGGACGAGCAGGTAACCACCCTTGACCAGGTGGAGATCAAGCCTTCGGTTGTTGAGAGGAATGAAGAGGTGCCGGTTTCGCTCCAGAAACTCTCCATCCAGGAGATCGAGCGGAGCCCGGGTTCAAACCGCGATATTTCGAAGGTGATCCAGAGCCTGCCCGGTGTGGCTTCCTTCGCCTCTTTCCGCAACGATATCGTCGTCAGGGGAGGAGGCCCGAGCGAAAACCGTTTTTACCTCGATGGCGTTGAAATCCCTTACCTGAACCATTTTTCGACCCAGGGATCTTCGGGTGGCCCGGTGGGGATCATCAATGTCGACCTGATCCGCGAAGTACAGCTCTATTCGAGCGCCTTCCCAACCAGCAGGGGCAATGCCCTCAGTTCGGTGATGGACCTGCGCCAGGTGGACGGCAACAAGGAAAAGTTCGGGGGCAGGGTATCGGTTGGTTCGAGCGATTTCGCCCTGACGCTGAATGGCCCGGTGACCAAAAATTCATCGTTGATCTTTTCGGTGCGCCGTTCGTACCTGCAACTCCTTTTCAGCGCGCTGAAGCTTCCTTTCCTGCCTACCTACAACGACTACCAGTTAAAATATAAAATTGATTTTGACAAGCGGAACCAGCTGTCGGTCATCTCCATCGGTGCGCTTGACAAGAACAAACTCAACACCGGTATTTCAAACCCCGATGCATTCCAGCACTATGTGTTGCAGTACCTGCCGGTCAACAACCAGTGGAGTTACGTTTTCGGCCTCGTTTACCGCCATTTCCGTGCAAAGGGATACGATACCTTCGTGCTGAGCCGGAGCATGCTGAACAATGACCAGATCAAGTATACCAACAACGTGGAGGTGGCCGACAGCCTGTTGTTCAAATACAATTCGCAGGAGACCGAAAACAAGTTCAGGTACGAAGGGCTTACCGACCTGGTAAAATGGAAGATCAGCTATGGTGCCGGGCTTGAATATGCGAAATACACCAACAATACCTTCCAGAAGATATTTGTCGGGAACCAGCTTCGCACGGTCGATTACAACTCCCGGATCGGGTTGTTCAAATGGAGCCTTTTCTCCCAGGTCAACCGGGCCTTTTTCAACGACCGGCTGAACCTGAACCTGGGCATCAGGATGGATGCCAACAACTATTCGCAGGAGATGAACAACATGCTGAAACAGCTTTCTCCGCGGTTTTCGGCCTCCTACGCCTTTGTCCCCGATAAGTTGTTCCTCAACTTCAACATCGGCCGCTATTACCAGCTGCCGGCCTATACTTCGCTCGGATACCGCAGCAACAGCGGCACGCTTGTCAACGATTCACTCGGGATCAAATATATCTCCGCCGACCATATCGTGCTCGGCATGGAATACCAGCCAAAACCGAATGCCAAGATCTCGCTGGAGGGATTTTACAAGTTTTACCGGAACTATCCCTTCTCCCTGCGCGATTCGGTGTCGCTGGCCAGCAAAGGATCCGATTTCGGCTCTGTCGGTGATGAACCGCTGAAACCCATTTCGAAAGGACGCGCCTATGGATTTGAAATCCTTTTAAGGAATGCCGACATCTTCAAATTCAATTTCATCCTCACCTACACCTTCGTGCGCAGCGAGTTCACCGATTACAACGGCAAATACATCCCTTCGGCCTGGGACAACCGGAACCTGCTCAATGTGACCATCGGCAGGAAATTCAAACACAACTGGGAAATCGGTGCAAAATGGCGCTACGCGGGCGGACAGCCATATACGCCGTGGGATATGAACAAGTCGAGCCTGGTGACAGCATGGAACGTGCAGGGGAAGGGATACCTCGATTATGCTGCGTTCAACACCCTTCGGTTGAATGCCTTCAACCAGCTCGATATCAGGATCGACAAGGGATTTTACTTCAGGAAATGGTCCCTCATGTTTTACCTGGATGTGCAGAACGTGCTGAATTTCAAGGCACAGCAGCCGGATTTGCTGGTCAACACCCAGGAAGACGGATCGGTGGTGAAATATGTCGATCTGCAGGGACAGGAGCGCTATAAACTGCGCAGCATCCCGAACAAGGCCGGCACCGTGCTGCCGGCCATCGGGATCATGGTTGATTTTTAATGACGCATGCGCGGCTGGCGGGCCAGTCTCTCCTGAACCATCTTCTTATACGAAGTTAACTGGTCGGCGGTGAGGATTGGCTTCATTTCAGCCTCCTGCTGTGAGACCAGGCTTATGAAACTCTTCCGCTGGGCTGCTGTATCGGAGATTTTTTTGAGATCTTCCGTCTTTTTCGCATATTTCAGGTTGACGGCCAACACCTTTGGCTCCTGGGCAGGGGTAAGTTTGAGCTGATCCTTCATCCGTTCGGTCTGGCGTGCCGCGCGCTGTTCGGGAGTCGCATTCCCGCCCATCCCGCCGCCCTGCTGGGCAAATAGGGCAGAAGCTGAAAAAATAAGAAGTGCGGCCAGGGAAAGGACCAGGAAAAATTTTCGTGAAGCGATTTTCAATGATGTTTTCATAGTTTGTGTTTAATTGGTTTTTTGTTTAAAACGGGAAATGACCGGATCTGTTGTGCCGATCCGGCTTCAAAAAGACCCTGTAGTGCAAAATTACTGTTTTTTCCCGAGCTCCTCTTTTATTTTGGTGCTGATGATCGCCGCCCCGGCAGGGTTCACATGGTCGGCGTTGAAAAAATATCCGGGCTTGCCGTGGAATTCATTGCGGTAATCAAAGAGCAGGAAATTGTTGCAATGGTCGCGGGTAAGGGTTACAATCGCGCGGTCGAGCTTCTCCAGGTCGACCATCCTGTGTGCATATTTCAGGTATTCATCGCTCATCGGCATCCTGAGCAGGATGAGGCGGATCCTGTATTGTTTGCACAGGCTGAGTATTTTCAGGTAATATTTTGTCTCACCGAGTACCGGATTTCGCCCGTAACTCGAAAGGTAAACCGTTGCTATTTCAAATCCCAGGGCTTCGCGGTTGCGCTCCTTTGCAAAGTTGCGGTAATCCCTTGCCGGGATATAGCCGTTTTTGACCACCTGCATGTCGGCATTGCGGAATTGCAGCGACATCAGCACATACCTGTAATTCCCGGCATAGGAGAAGAAATTGCCCGAAAGCCAGTTCAGCAGGTACCCGGGATCGTTCGATTCGCGCGCAATCTCAAAATAATCCAGGTATTTCCGCCAGTAGCCATCGAAAGAAAGTTCATTTTCGGCCCTGGGGCTGAAATTGACGGGGTCGATGGAAAGAAGGATGTTTTGGGGTCTCTTGTTCGTTTTTTCGAGGATGTACTTTAATTTGTAATAGGTTTGCGCGTATACCTCCTTGGGCATGATGTATGAAAAACCGGGCCCGAGTATCGCGGGATCCACCCGGTTGTGGGAGTTGCCAAGCATCAGGTACCTGATCGAATCGGGGCAGGCTTCGAATTGTTCGTCCTGCTGCCTGCTCAGCCTGAAATAATACATCCGTCGGTTGTAAACGATGTTCAGCAGCGCATTCAGGGCGATGACCATGATGACAAACACCAGCAGTTTTTTAAAAAATAGAATTTTCCGGTCCATCTTAAAATTGAAAGTAGAAAAATTTCTGACTTGAAAAAACGCCGAAAGCAAGCAGGAACATTACCATGAAAAGGTATGCGGCATACCGGATGATGACCGGTTTGCAAAGAAATTTCGAAGCCAGGGATTTCATGGCCACCAGGTATTCGAACCAGAGCATGAACAAAACGAGAACGATCCCCAGCAGAAGGTCCCCGTTTTTCAGCAGGGGCAGCAGGATCGCGTGGCCGGTCTGGCTGAAATCGGCCAGGTTCAGGATCATGTAAAATGAGTCATGGAGCGGGTGCGGACCAAAGAAAAAGGCGGTGGAACATATCAGCAGGAAGGTGGCCGTGATGTTCAGCCCCTGGAGCAGTCGCGGGGCGGAATCCAGGCCGGTCACCCGGTTGAACCGGGTCATTAGGGGCCTGAAAACATTTGCGATGACCATAAAGGTGCCCTGGAACAAACCAAAAATGATGAAATTCCAATAGGGGCCGTGCCAGAAACCAACCAGCACGAAAACAATGACCAGGTTGAGGTTCATCCGCCAGTTTACCTTTCGGCCGCGAAAGGTGAAGGGGAGGGAGAAATAGACATAATCGCGCAGCCAGGAGGTCAGGGAGATGTGCCAGCGGCTCCAGAATTCGGCAATCGACCGGGCGCTGAAGGGCCGGTTGAAATTCGGGCTCAGCCTGAACCCCATCAGCCGGGCCGATCCGATGGCAATATCGGTATATCCTGAGAAATCGGCGTAAACCTCCATCATTTTAAGAACGATGGCGATGGCGATCTCGGGGCCGTGGAAATATCCTATGTTGCTGAAAACGGGATCCACGAACATGGAAAGCCGGTCGGCGATGGCCACTTTTTTGAACATGCCCCAGAGGATGAGGCGCAGTCCGCTGGTGAACAGTTGGGGATCGAAGCTGTGTTCGGCATGGAATTGCGGGATCAGCCTCCTGCCGCGCTCGATCGGGCCGGCCAGCACCAGCGGGAAAAAAGAGACGAACAGTGCGTAGATCCCGATGTTCTTCTCCGGTTTGACGACGCCACGGTATACATCGATGGTGTACCCGATGGTCTGGAAGGTGTAAAACGATATACCTGCCGGAACCAGGATGCCCATCCAGGGGATGACCGGCCTTTTCCCGGCGATCCCGGCAAACTGGTTCACAAGGTCGGTGAAGAAAACAAGGTACTTGAAGAAAACCAGCATCCCGAGGTTGACCGCCAGGGTGATAAGCAGGTATTTCAGCCGTTGTTTTTTATCCGGGATCTTTCCCATCCGCACCGCGGCATAGTACGACACCAGGGTTGCTCCCATCAGCACCAGGACGAATTCGGCCCGCCACAGGAGATAAAAAAAATAGCTGGCGGCAAGGAGGATCATCCAGCGGAACCGGAAGGGGACCAGGTAGTAAAGCAATACGACGGCAGGGAGGAAAACGAGATATCCGATGGAATTGAAGAGCATAGGTTCCCTGCCTGTTATTTCGTGAAAACATCCCCGCCTGTTTCGCGGTACCATACCCCTTCGGGGGATTCCTCCCGGTCAAGGCTGCCGGGATATTCTTTTAAAAGGGCTTCAAACCGCTGAGCCAGCCCTGTATCATAATCGGCGTTCTCAAACAATACTTTTGCAAGGTGATCTGCGCCGGCCAGGGCCCTCACGGCCTTCCTGATCTTCCCGCCCCGCTGTTCAAAACGTTCGCGGGTCAGTTCATACTGCTGGTTATCGGCCTCCTCCTGGCTTTCGCAAAGCCGGTACCCGAGTTGTAAATTGAAGTTGACCGCATTGGCGTTGGTACGCATGATGTGTGCAACCTGCCGTTTCCACCCAAGCAGGAAAAAGGTGGTTTCGATGCCGGCAACCGATACCAGGTAAGGTACGAAGGTATTGTAAAACTCGGTCCGGCCGAGGAATATCCCCGATTCGGAGGAGCGGGACTCCCAGTCGATGTTTTTGTCGTTCAGCAGACCGATCTTTTCTCCCCGGTAGTGGATCATGAGGTAATTGTTCTTCAGGTTGCTGACCGACCTGAACCAATCAAGCTGCTGCACAGGCGAAATGATCTCCCGGTATTGCATGTTCAGCCTCACAGGGTCGGAGTTTCGCCATTGCCTCACCAGTTCAATATCCCCTTCGGTGAGCCGCTCCAGGATGATCCCGTATTTAAAGAACTTCATGGTTCAGCATCGTTTTGATGGCAAAGGGGGGCTTTTGGTTCTGCACCATGTAGATCCGGCTCAGGTATTCGCCGATGATGCCCAGCGACAGCAGGATGATGCTGGTCGAAAACAGGATGGCCACGATGAGGGCGGTAAACCCCAGCGGAACATCGCGGAAGATCTTCTTGTAAATAAATACCAGGCCGATGAAGAAGCTGAACATGGCGGTCATGAAACCTCCGTAAACCATCATCCGCAGGGGAATCGCCGTGTAATAGATCACCAGGTTCGAAAAGAGAGAAAAGAGACTGTGGCTGGTGTAGGATGACTGCTGGTAGGGCCGTTTCCGGTGGTCGACCAGCACGAAGGCGATGTGGCTGGTATACCAGTTGAAAAGTTCATCAATGTAAATGAAGTTGATCTGGTGGTTGAGCAGGTTTTTTGCAAGCGACGATTTCATCAGCCTGAAGGAGGAGCCGTTGCCCTTGGTCTTGAAAATCCTGCGCGACCAGCCTTTCAGTGCGCCGCTGCCCATGTTGCGGGCCATGGAATGGTGTTTCGTTCCATAGATGCCATACACGAGGTCGGCATCCGAATGTTGCATGGTATCGATGAGTTTGGCAATTTCCTCGGGTGGATTCTGAAGGTCGTCGTCGATGGTGATGATAAAGTTACCCGATGCCTGTGCGATGCCGCAGATGGTTGCGTTGTGCTGCCCGAAATTCCGGGCCAGGCGGATGGCGATGATGTTCGCCGGGTTGGCCTTCTGAAGCGTTTCCAGCCTTTCCCAGCTGGCATCCTGGCTTCCGTCGTCGACAAAAACAACCTCGAATGATTTTTCAATTTTTTCCATGGTCTGCCCGATCCGGAGGAACAACTCCTCCAGCGATTCGCAGCTGTTAAAGACCGGGACAACGACGGAATAATCAGGCTTCATCTTGCTCATGACGGTTAACCTCCTCCTAATATAAGATTCGTGGCGCTCACCCATTTCGATGCATCCGACAGGTAAAAGATGATGGTATTGGCAACATCCACAGGGTCGCCAAGCCCAAGCAGCTGGCGCTCTTCAATTTTATTCACCGCCTCCTGCGAAAAGTTCTCGGCAGTTTCGTTGAGCATGGGGGTGCGCACGAAAGCGGGGGCGATGCAGTTCACCCGGGTGCCCCTGGATGCCAGTTCAAGTGCCAGGACGCGTGCATAGGCCTCCAGGGCGGCCTTGGCGCTGATGTACATGGCCCCGCCCACAAAAGGATACCGAGTCGATATGGAGGAAATGAAAACAATGGAGCTGTTGCCCTTTGAAAGTTTCTTCTTTGCCAGGATCCTGGCGGTGAGCAGCACGGAGGCGTCGAAGCTGATGCGGAAGGTCCTGGAAATGGTCTCAGCCGTGATAAACCTTGCCGGTGCAAGTTCGGAGATGCCGGTGCTTTGTACCAGCCCGTCCAGCATTGGCAGGGCCTCCACCAGCCGGTCAATGTCGGCCTGGATGGTAAGATCGGCAGGGATTTGCTGATGGCCTTCACCCTGGAGTGAACCGAACGTCTCCTGCAGCCGTATGGTGTTTCGCCCCGTGACAATGACACGGGCGCCATATTCGCTGGCCGTGATGGCGGTTTGCCTGCCCAGTCCCGAGGAGGCACCCGTGACAAGAACCGTTTTGCCTTTCAGATCAAATGCGTTCATCCGTTTTCAGATTGTACCGGCAGGGCTTCCTGTTCGGTAAATTCAGGGACCACCATGCCATCGGTTTCAACGAGGACGGTGCCCCATGACAGCCCGATCCCGAAAGCCGAGAGCAGGAGTTTGTGCGGTTTTTCGGCCAGGCTGGTCCGGATCTGGGTAACCATGGTCAGCGGGATCGACGAACAGCTGGTATTTCCGAAGTCGTGGAGCGAATAGGGAACCCTCGAAGGATCCACCTTCAGCATCTTGCGCAGGGTCTCGTTGATCAGCCGGTTGGCCTGGTGAAACAGCAGGTAGTCGAACTCATCGAGCTGCCTGTTGAAATGTTTCAGGGTGGTTTTGATGTTGGGGACCACCTCGCGCAGGGAAAAGTTGAACACTTCGATCCCGTCGAGCGCGATCTGCAGGCGGTTGTGATAGATCCCTTCGCCGTATTTTTTGATGGTGAAAGATTTTTTGCTGGCGAGGTTCCGCACGCCGCCGTCGCGGATAATGATGGCTTCGTAGCCGCTGCCGTCGGTCTGCAGGTTGAACTGCATGGCCGGGTGACCCGGCTTCAGCTCGAGGGCCGTGGCCGTCCCGGCATCGCCGAATAGCGGGAAGGTGCTTTTGTCGCGGTAGCAGGAGGTAACATTCGACAGGTCGCCGACCAGCAACAGCCCCTTTTGCATGCCGGTGGCCCGGATCAGGCTGCTGATGACCGAGAGGCCGTAAACATATCCCGAACAACCGAGGTTGATGTCGATGGCCATGCAGGTTTTGGGCAGTTTCAGCCTGTCCTGGAGAATGGCGGAGGTCGAAGGGATGATGTAATCGCGCGACTGGGAAACGAAAACAAGCAGGCTGATGTCATTCCTCGCCCAGACCAGCTGATCCAGCAACTGTTCCGCCGCCTGGAAACAAAGGTCCGAAGTGGTCTGCCCGGGCACGGCAACGTGCCGGGTTTCCACCCCGATCATGTTGATCAGCTGGTCGCGCTCCTTTTGCGTGATCCAGTCGTAATCGTGATTGGATAAACTTTTTTTGGGAACACAGGCCGAAAGACCGGCAATCCTGACATCGGGTATCTCAAAAATGGCCATTTCCTGCTTCGGTTGGTCTCTGCTGTTACAAGCTTACTACGCAAAAGTACTTTTTTTTTCTTTAAAGTCTCCTTTTTTCTAAATTTGCCCGGTTAGGTACGACCATTCTCCGTTTCCTTTTGAGTTTTGAACTTTGATCTTTAATTTATCATTTAATTCGTAAAAGGTTTGCGAAGCACAGGACCCGCATGAGGAAATACACGTAAAGAAAATCAAGGAATGAGCGTTAAAAACTGCGGACTGTTTGAGGTGCGCAGCGCCGAGTTTCCGCAGTTTAGAGAATGACGCGGATTTTTAGTGAATCTCCGTAAGCGGTGACTTTTCTTTGTTTCTTTCTTTTGGTGGCAGCATAAGAAAGAAAGGCAATAAAATATCGAATATTGATCAATGAAATTTGAAGTTTTTGCCAGAGGAAAAATTAAATGGCAAAATGGTAAAATGGTAAAATGGTAAAATTGGGGCCAGCCGACAGGCTCCCGATCGAACCGTAATTTTAAACTTTGAATTAAAAACACTGCATGCATGACGATATGGATTTGACCAGCCCGGTGCCGGTTCCCGGCGACCTTCAACTGGAGCCTGGAAGGGCGACCATTGTTGCTGTTCTGCGCAGGCGGGCTGAACTGCTTCCCGCGAAAAGGGTCTTTACCTTCCTTGCCAACGGGGAGGACGAGACAGGTTCCTTAACGTATGCTTCGCTCGACTTGGGCGCACGGAACATCGCGGTGAAACTGGAAGCGCTGGGATTGACGGGTAAGAAGGTCCTGATGTTTTACCCCCCCGGTTTCGATTTTATCCTTGCCTTCTTCGGTTGCCTGTATGCAGGGGTGATCCCTGCAACAGCCTACCCGCCACGCAAAAACCGGTCGCTTCACCGTATCCGCACCATTGCTGCCGATTGCGGCGCCGATTCTATTCTCACCACCGATGCGATCGCCCGTTCGCTGGAACGGAATTTTGCCGAAGACCCTTTGCTTGCAGGCCTTCCCTGGCATGCAACGGATACCTGGCCGGTTTCCGGTCCATCCCCATCCCCGGCATTTGAACCAGGATTCGAAGACCTGGCATTCCTTCAATATACTTCAGGTTCAACCGGCGATCCAAAGGGGGTGATGGTCAGCCACCGTAACATCATGTACAACCTGCGTTCGCTGCAGCTGATCTTCCGGATCACCCCCGGTGATGTTGCCGTGCACTGGGTGCCCCAGTTTCACGATCTCGGGCTGATCTTCGGAATCCTCGAAACCGTCTTTTCAGGATCCCTTGCCGTGCTCATCCCGCCGTTTATCTTTATTTCAAACCCTGTCCTCCTGCTTGGGGCGATCACACGCTACCGCGCAACCGTGAGCGGGCAGCCCGATTTTGCCTTTAACCATTGCGTGGAAAAGACCGATGCGGCCCGGATTGAACACCTTGACCTGTCGTCGCTGCGGGTCATGTACAGCGGCGCCGAACCGGTGAGAAAGTCAACCCTCGACCGGTTCTTTTCAACATTTGCCCCGGCCGGACTTAAAGCAGCCTCCCTCATCCCCGCATACGGGATGGCTGAATCCACCCTGATCCTGGTCGGTGGGTCGGTGACGGAACCGCCTTTCTTTCTTCCTGTCAGTACCGCAGCGCTCGAAAAAAACCTGGTGGTCACCGTAAATGAGCCGGATACCAGCACGGACATCCAGTGGATTGCAAGCAACGGAAGGCCGCAAATGGATACCTCCATGCTGGTCATGGACCCCGAAACCTGTGAAATACTGCAGCCCGGTAAGGTAGGGGAAATTTGGGCCGGCGGGAGCACGGTGACCATGGGATATTTCGGCAAGCCTCTGCTGACGGAGAGCGTTTTCAGAGCAAGTCCTTCGGGACGTAACGACCACGTGTGGCTGCGCACGGGCGACCTCGGGTTTCACTACAACGGCGAACTTTTTATCACCGGGCGGCTGAAAGACCTGGTCATCGTCCATGGCCGTAATTTTTACCCGCAGGACATGGAAGAGGTGGTTGAGCTAAGCCACGAATCAATCAGGAAGACCTGCACCGCATGCTTTTCAATCGACGACAGCGGCAAGGAACGGCTTGCCGTCGTGGCCGAACTGCGCCGTTCCATCCTGCCCAGGGATACCGGGCAGATCCTCGATGCCATCGCGGCTGCGGTTTCCCGTGAATTTGAAATCCGGCCGGCGTGCATCACCCTGGTCAGGACAGGTTCGGCCATCAAAACCTCCAGCGGCAAGATCATGCGAAGGGCCGCCAGGGAAGCCCTGCTTTCGGGAAAATATGAGATTATTGCCGATCGCTGGTTTGACGAAAAGGAGCTGGCACCGGATGATTTTATGGAGGGCGGTGTTCCCGACCTGGGACAGTTTCTCATTTCGTGGGTGTCGCAGCGGCTCAACAAAGGGTTGCCCGCAGATCCTGCATGCAGCCTCCCGGCTTATGGAATCGACTCACTCCGGGCGGTCGAACTCACAGAGGAGACAAAAAATATCTTTGGATTTGAATGGCCTCCCTATCTTTTTTTTGAAGAGATATCCATCACACAGCTTGCCGCGGAGGGGATAAAATTAATGGAAGAGATCCCCTGACCTCCTCATTCAAAATAACAGGAATTGATGGTTTGAGGGACTTATTGCACCCTTGCCGAAATGATCCGGAACAGGTCTTCCACTGTTTTTGAAGTGGCAATGTCTTCAGCATTGATGGTGACATCATACTCGGTCTTTACCATCGCGATCAGGATAAGCGCATTGATGGAATTCCATTCGAAAACTTCCCTGAACACACTGCCGGGCTTTAATGTACCGGGTATAAGGTCTTCATATTCTTCTTCAAGGCGGGCAATGAAATCTTCAATCTTCATGGGGTATCGGATTAAAGGGCAAAGGTAAGAATTTTCCGGAACTATGGCAGGTAGCCGACTAATTCGTTACTTTGCAGTCTGATTGAACCAACGAGAGATTTTACATGCCTGAAACGAATTCCTATTACCATACCGGGCTTACGATGCCCGACCTGCTATACCGTGCCGTGACCGGCAACCATGAACTGTTTGTCGGTTACCTGGATGACGAAAGCAACCTGACAAAACAAACCTACCCGGAACTGCTCGCGGAGGCAAGGCAGATTGCAGCGGGTCTCTCTGACCTGGGATTGCGCAAGGGGAGTAAAGTGATCATTGCAACCCGCTATAACCGCGAAACCATTGAACTGCTCTGGGGCTGTTTCCTCCTGGGGGTGGTTCCAACTATTTTACAGCCCCCGATGACCTTTTCAGGATACAATCCATCGGTGGTGAAACTGATGGAGGTTTACAGCCAGCTGGATGAACCCTATGTCTTCATGAGTTCCGAAGTTACCGAAACCGGCAGCCTGCCTGCCGGAAAAGTAATGCACAGGGCCGGTCTGAACTGTACCGGTACCTGGCGCAAACCCTTCCTGGCTGACGATGACTTGGCCTTTATCCAGTTTTCGTCGGGCAGTACGGGCGACCCGAAGGGGATCATGCTGACCCACCGGAACCTGATGGTGAACATCGACGCCATCCGCATCGGGCTTGACATCCATTATCCCGACAACATAGGTAACTGGATGCCGCTTTTCCATGACATGGGACTGATCGGCTACCACCTGACGCCGCTTTACTGTATGACCTTTCAATACCAGGTGGGTACCATCGATTTCATCATGAAGCCCGGTTTGTGGCTCGACCTGATGGGCAGGCACGGGATTACCATTTCGGGAGGCACCAATTTTGCCCTTGCCTTGGTGTTGCGGTATCTGAAACGGCTCAAACAGGTTCCCGCCTGGGATTTCTCCGCCATGAAGGCGCTGCTGAACGGCGCCGAACCCATATCCGTCAGGATCATGGAGGAATTCGTACAGGCCCTGGAACCCTCCGGCTTCAGGCCCGAAGCCATGATGCCGGTTTACGGCATGGCGGAGGCCACGCTGGCCATCACCTTCACACCACTCATGAAACCTTCGGTCATCAAGGCGTTTAATGCCACCCTGCTTGACCGCGACAACAGGGCCGAGGAAACTGACCCGGCCGACCCAGAAGCAAGGCTGCTGTCGGGTGTTGGCACAGCGCTGAACGATACCGAAATCAGGATCATGGATGAGAAAGACCATCCTGTTGAAGAGGGCATGGCCGGACACATCCAGTTGCGTGGCGGCGGCATCACGAAAGGATACTACAACAAACCCTCCTCCACGGCCGCCGCTTTTTGCGGCAACTGGCTCCGGACGGGCGACATCGGCTTTTTCTTCGAAGGCAACCTCTTCATCAGCGGCCGGCACAAAGACATCATCTTCAAGAACGGCCGGAACTATTTTGCCAACGACCTCGAAACCATGGCCTGCACCATTGAAGAGATCAGCTTCGGGAAGGTATGCTTTGGCGCGACCACCGACAGGGTGAGCGGGAGCGACAAAGTGATCGCCTTCCTGGCCGGGGTTCCCGATCAGAAGGCTGATGAAGTATTCCGCAGCCTGAGAGCACTGCTGCGCAGCAATCTCGGCATTTCCGTGGACGAACTGGTCCTGATCAAGTCGAATGAGATCCCCAAAACATCCAGCGGGAAACTGCAGCGGTTCAGGCTGATGCAACGTTATACGGCAGGAGATTTTGACGACCGCCGGATTTCAGCCGGGAGCATCGGGCCGGGAGCATCTGGCCGGGATAAGAACCGGGTGGATCACCCTGCCCCGTGAACAGGTTTTTTACCGGTCATCCTGAGATATATTTTCAACAGGATCTGCATCTTCAGGAACCACCACTGGCTTACCTTGTGCGGGAGGTAGGTGCCGAAGATCATCACCCTCAGCAGGATGTGGTTATAGATCAGCATCGGGGCCGACTTCAGGAAGAGCCCGAAGCGAAACCGCTTGTCTTTCCTTTCATAACCAAGGCGGTCGGCATATTTGCCCGCGATCTGGTCGGCCATCCCGACCTCCTCCTCCGTGAGCACCGTCTGCCAGGTATTCATCCTGCCGGTATTGATCGGTTTCAGCAGGTTTTCGTGGAACTTTTCGTAAATGTAATTGCCATAGGTATTGACCGTCTCCTCCTTCTTTTTATGGAAATCGAACACCGACGGGTCATAGGCAATCCCGAGGAAGTCGCACAGCGACCGGAAGGTTTTTTCCTGCTCCGATACCAGGTCCTCATAACGCAGGATATAAAATTTGTCGGGATAACGGCGTTTCAGACGGAGGAACAGGCGGGTGAAGATCCGCCAGCGGCCGGCCTGCAGGCTCAGCACCGGTGCTTCAACCGCCACCTCTTTCTCGGCAAGTTTTTTGATTGAGATGAAATTATCCCGGTAATCGCGGATGATGCAGATGAACTTCGCATCGGGGAAGATCTTCCGGAAACGGTTGGCCGACATGGAATAGACAGGGTTTTTATCACCGATCCACAGGGTCTCCTCCTTGTTGTACAGCGAAAATGCAAAATAGTTGATGCTCTTCAGGAAAAGCTGGATCGAGCCAACATCCTTGTACTTTAACAATTCGCCGATGATGAATTCCTTGTCAAGCTTCAGGTTCTCAACGCGGCGTATGTTGAACTTCGAATAGTAGAAAACATGTTCGACAAACGACCTGATGGTGGATTCGTCCCATTTCTTAACATTTTTAAACCGCTGGTATAAAAACAACATGACCGGGAATTCAGGGGCGATGCGGATGTTCGGGTGAGCATTGAACAGGGTGGTGAGCAACGTGGTCCCCGAACGGGGCCTCCCCAGGATAAAAAACATGGGGATCTTGCTGAGGTCGTCTGTTTTCATAATGAAACGCTAAAATCGGTGAAATCTTAATTCTGAGCAAAAGTAAAATATTTACCACTGAATTTCAGAAAATGATTCCCCATTTTACGACAAATTTTAACCAGTTACAAAGGGACATAGGCCCATTGATTTATTTAAAAACGGGGCATAAGAAACACCACAAATATTTTTTATGTATACTTGCATGCACGTTGTGACAAATCACACCCTTCGCGGGATAAACCGAGACCATGAAGTTACTCCTCATCAATCCCGTCAACAAGAAAAGGAAAGGGTTCATCATCGACCAGAGCACCCGTTTCATGCCGCTGGGGCTCGGGATTGTGGCAGCCCTCACCCCTGCACACTGGGAACTGGAATTTGTGGATGAAAGTTTTGAGGATTTCATCTTCCGTCCGGCCGATCTCGTGGCATTAACCGGGTTTACCGCCAATGTGCAACGCGCCTATGAAATTGCGGCCATGTACCGCGAAGCCGGAATCCCAACGGTTATGGGGGGCATTCATGCTTCCATGTGCCCCGAAGAGGTGATGACTTATGTCGATACGGTGGTCACAGGCGAGGCGGAAGGAGCGTGGCCCGCCTTCCTGGCCGATTTTGAAGCGGGTACTCCCGGGCGCCTGTATGAAGGTGGAATAACCGACATCGATGCCGTTCCCCGCGTAAGGCGCGATATTTATAAATACCCTTACATCTACGACCTGGTGCAAACGTCGAGGGGATGTCCAAACGGCTGCGATTTCTGCTCCGTAACCCAGCTCTGCGGCAAAACCTACCGCGAGCGCAAGGTGGAAGATATCCTGGATGAACTGGAGGAGACCACCCGGCCGATGCTCTTTTTCGTCGATGACAATCTCATTAACAACAAAAAAGGAGCGGCCGAACGGGCCATCAGCCTTTTTAAAGGGATGATCAGCCGCGGGATCAGGAAAGTGTGGTTCTCACAGGCCGCGCTGAACTTTGCCGACAACGACGAAGTGCTTTACTGGGCCCGCAAAAGCGGGTGCAACATGATCCTGATGGGAATCGAAGCTGAAACACCGCAGGCGCTCAGCGATGTCAGGAAGAACCTTAACCTAAGCCGGGGGGTGGATTCCTACAACCGGATTTTCAGGAAGATCCACCGGCATGGCATCGGCATCCTCGGATTCATGATCTTCGGGATGGACAGCGATAAGGAGGCGGATTTGTACGCCCGCCGCGATTTCATTGAAAGATGTTCCGTCGATTCGTACCAGTGTACGATCCTGACACCCCTGCCGGGCACCGCCCTGTTCCACCGGATGAAGGCGCAGAACAGAATCATCCTGAACGATTATCCGGCAGACTGGCAGCAATACGACAACACCAGGGCCGCCATCACCATGCCGAACATGACGCCCGGGGAGATAGAATCGGCCATGCATGAAATCTGGCTGAGCCTTTACAACAAGGAGGCCATGCGCAGGAAGATGTTCAGGACGCTATGGAACACAAAGAGTTTTATGACCGCCTACTGGGCCTATGCCAGCAACCACAATTACGGCCGCATGTTTTTTGAGAACATTTCGCTTTCCCATCCCGATGGCGTGGATGAAAAGTTTGAATGGAAGCACCGCAGCCGGTCGGCATATCTGAAATTCACCGACAGGGTGATCTGGCTGATCTACCTCGTATCGTGGAAGCGGATGATCAAACGGCTTACCGCGTGAGTCAGGCGGTCCGTCTTTTTCTCGAAAAGATCTTTTTAACGTCACGGAGGAAGTAAAAATCACTTTTCCTTACCCTCAGGATTTCGGTTAACGGCATTTTGATAAGCCGGGAGTATACAAGGAGGAAAGCGAATGAGCCGATTCCGTAACTTAGGTTGGTTGCCCAGGCGGCCCCCACCCCTCCATACCGCGGGATCAGGAAAAGATTCGCGATAAAGTTTATCACCAGGGCCGGCAGAAAGGTGTAGATCGCGATCTGGGGTTTCCCCATCCCGGTAAGGCGGCTGTTCAGTATCCGGAATCCTATGAGCAGTAAAATCCCGGGCAGTACCACCTGAATCATGGTGGCGCTGTGTGTGAATTCCCTGCCGAAAATCAGCGGTACAAGGGGCGGTGCAATAAAGAAAATGGTGATTCCCGCGATCAGTCCGATCAGGAGCGAAACCCGGAAAATGGAGGCCACCGTGCGGTGCACCTGCTGGTCGTCGTTCGAATTGGCGCTGCGGCTCAGAATTATGGTCTCAATCGCCATGGGCACATGCCACAATTGTTCGGCAACCTGCATGGCAAGCGAATAAAAGCCGATCTCCTCCAGGGTCGACAGTTTCTTCAGCATCAGGATATCGAGACGGCAGTTGAGCTGCATGATGAAGATCGCGATGGCGTTCACCAGCCCCAGCTTGATCATGCTTTTCATGATCCCCTCGTGGTATTTCCACGTAATTTTATAACGGTATTCGATGATGAAGATCCTGTAGGTGAAGAAAAACATGATGAAATTCGCCAGCGCGATGGCCGTGAAGGCCCCGAGCACCGACATCTTCAGTCCCCATACGAACACGATGGTCAGCAGGAAGGTCATGATGGTGGGACCGGCGTTGAGAATGCTGGCCATTTTGATGTCCTCCTTGCCCAGGAAAACGCCCCCGGCAAAAACATTGGTGAGCAGCAGCGGAATGGTCAGCAGTACCAGGACGATGATCAGCGGGTCGAAGGGCTGGCTGGAGGAGAAGAAATATACGAAACCGCAGATAAGGATGCTCAGGATGCTGGTCCACAGCAGGAGCAGGAACAGGGCCGAAACAATGTTGTTTTCGGGCAGGAGTTTGTTGCCGATATGGTAGATGGTACTCCGGCGGATGCCGAGCTGCGTAAAGCCGATGACCATGATCGGCACGACAATGATGGCCGAATAGAGCCCGTAACCGGCAGCACCGAGCCAGCGTGTAAGGATTACGCCGATTGCCAGGTTGCAGAAGGTGACCGTGAGGTTGCTTCCCAGCAGGCTTAGGATGTCGCGCAGGTAGGTTCTTTTCGCCAAAGGCCGGGGAATAAAAAAAACATTAATTTCGCAGACAAATTTAGCAGAATAATCTGATTTGACATGCGTATTCCCTTTAACAAACCCTTCATCCCGTGGTTCTCTTTCGTTTACCTGGTCCGCGGGCTCTATTCAGGAACGGTTGCCGGCAACGGGAAGTACACGAAAAAATGTCACGCCTTTTTTGAAAAGAGATTCGGCTTCAGGAAGGTGCTTTTAACCACCTCATGCAGCGATGCGCTGGAGATGGCCGCCCTACTTTGCAGGATTGAACCGGGCGACGAGGTGATCATGCCGTCGTTTACCTTCATGTCAACCGCAAACGCTTTCCTTGTTCGTGGGGCGAAGGTGGTCTTTGCCGATACCCTCCCGGATGTCCCGGACATCGACCCGGCGGAGGTTGAAAAGCTGATCACCCCGAAAACCAGGGCCATCGTGGTGGTCCACTACAGCGGCGTTGCCTGCGACATGGACCGCATCATGGATATTGCCGCCCGAAACGGTTTGTTCGTTGTTGAGGATGCCGCCCATGCCATCGATTCGTACCATAACGGGAAGCCGCTGGGTTCGATCGGTCATCTCGGGACCTTTTCCTTCCATGAAACCAAAAACATCATCTCGGGTGAGGGAGGATTGCTGATCGTGAATGATGCGGAATTTGAAAAGCGGGCCGAGATCATCTGGGAAAAGGGAACCAACCGTGCTGCCTTCTATCGCGGCGAAATCGACAGATACGGCTGGGTCGACATCGGATCCTCCTTTCTCCCCGCCGACCTCGTGGCCGCCTTATTATATTCACAGATCACCCGGTTTGACAACATCCAGTCGCGCCGGAAAAAAGTATGGTACGCCTATCAGCAATTGCTCCGGTCGCTTGAAGAAAAGGGACTCCTGAAACTCCCCGTCATTCCCGGTTACGCCACCGTTAATGGAAACATTTTTTATGTCACCCTGCCTTCGGCTGAAACCAGGGACCAACTCATCGTTTTTCTTAAGGAGAAGGGAATCAGCGCGTTGTTTCATTACCAGCCGCTCCATTCCAGCATTTATTTTGCCGGCAGGCACGACGGTCGCGAACTTCCCAATACCGACCGTTTCTCAGACACCATCCTGCGCCTGCCTTTTTACAATACCCTCGGCAAACGCCGGCTCCGGTATGTCGCAGAAACGATCGCCGAATTCTTCCGGCAGGGATCACCTGGAAAAAATCTGTCTTCATAATATATTCATTTGCTTTTCTCTCATCAGGATGCACTTCCGTTCGATATTCTATATCCGACATTCAATATTCTATATTCGATTTGTATCAGCACAAGCCTGCCAGCGCTTCTTTTGTTAGACAGAATCAAATGTCATTCGGACTCTTGTTCGTACCTTAAATCTCAGTGAACCTCCGTGTAATTATTTGTTACACGGAGAGACACAGAGTCCACACTGAGAAGCACAGCGTGGTTAACCCCGGATTAATTATTCACAAAAAATATTACTGCCATTCATTAATGCTTCTCTTTTGAAAAACAGGAAAGGGTAATCGTACTGTCACCATTTAATTTGGCAGGGAAAGATGTGTACAACGAGAAGCCGGTTTCAAGGAGCGTTTAATCAATAAAAAAGCCGGGACAAGCCCGGCTTTCTATTTAAAAAAGGAAGTTTTCTATTCGGTTTGATCAGAACGATTTTGCGATAGTCGGTTTCAGGATAGAATAAACAGTTAACAAGTTTGACAAGTTGGCAAATCGGCTGAATAAGTTACGCAGATGAAAACTTCCCTATGCGTTTTAAATATTGACACAAATGTAAATCATTAAATAATCATTTTTGTGTTATTTAGACGACCTAACATATTTTGCCGACGAAAGGGCAGAATAACACGACAGCCGTTAATTTTCGGGACAACGTATTATGGTCACTAAACCTCCTCAAATAAATTACTAATTACTAATTACTTTTTTCGCTGCCTCGCTACCTCGCAACCTATTTTTTCCACTCCGGCAACCTTCCTGGTGTAACGGGGGCTCCAAGATTTTCGAGCGCCTTTTCCAGCTGGGGGATGTCAGTTTCGCCAAGGTGTTTCACCTGGTCGTATACCGGCGGAAATTCGGCCTCCAGGATTGCATAGGCATCCTTCTGTGTTTGCGACGGCGCACTGGTCGACGACCAGCTGATCCAGCTCAGCTTGCCCAGGCGCGAATTGAGGGGCACCGGTGCAGGAGGATTTTCCTCTTCGCTGGGTTTCCCGGTATTCCTGTTGAATTTGACATTGAGGATCTCGTCGAGCTGCAGCTGGATCTCACGCGCCCTTTTCAGCAGGTCGGCACTTGCAGCCGGGGTGCTGTTCAGCGCCTGCAAAATGCTGGTCGACCTGCGGTACAAAGCTTCGGCGTAGTTTTCGGTTCCCTGCATCACACGGGTGATCTCGGCAATCTTTTTGTGAAATTCGGTCATGCCTTTGCGGTCGGCGGCCGGGAGGGTGGTGTTTTCAAGCACGATGGCGCTGAATTCAACCGGACCTGCGAGCGGCTTTGTTTCGCCATTGGCGGTAAGAGTCATGCTGACTTTGTACCTGCCGGGCATGGCGAGCACGCCGCTGCCATTGTCGCCCAGCGGGTCGAACTTGTCGGTTTCAACCACGCGGGTCGACTGGTACCTCAGGTCCCAGTTTACCCGGTTGATCCCTTTCGACGGGCTTTTACGGATTATCCGCACCGGGGAGCCGGTGGCATCGGTGACGGTGAAGGTGAGGAAGGGTTCAATTTCCAGTTTTTCGGTTCGCAATTCCGCTTCGGTCGGCTGCGGGATTTTCTCTGCCTTCTTAAACAACTCCGTCTCCTTCTCCTTCCGGAGATCCTTTTTCGTCTTTGGCACCTCTTTGATGTAATAGGTGAAAACGGCACCGAAATCGGGATTCTTCGCCACGAAAACCGTGGAACCTTCGGCACCCTTCGTATTGGTGGGCAGATACATCAGCGCATCTTTGACGGGAAATAGGGTTCCCGGCTGGCCAAGGGTCTCCTTTTTCAGGTTCCTCAAAGGGGTGTAGTCATCCAGGATGTAAAACCCGCGGCCGAAGGTGGCGATCACCAGGTCGTTTTCGCGTTTCTGGATGGCCATATCCTTCACGCATACCGAAGGAAGACCCGCCTTGAGCTGGATCCAGGCATGGCCCCCGTCGATGGTGAAAAAGCAGCCGAATTCAGTCCCGGCAAACAACAGGTCGGGGTTGACATAATCCTGCATGATGGTGTGTACGGTGCCATTCTCAGGCAGGTTGCCGGCAATTGAAATCCATGATTTGCCCTTGTCGGTGCTTTTCAGCAGGTAAGGCTTGAAATCGTCGCGAAGGATGTTGTCGAAGGAAGCAAAAACAACATTTTCATCGAATCGGGAGGCAAAAATATCGCTTACATAGGTATTTTCCGGGATTCCCGGGAATTTGTCGTGCCGGCTCCAGTTTTTCGCGTCCTCCGACACCTGGATCAGACCGTCGTCGGTACCGGCATAGAGCAGGTTTTCCTTAACAGGTGATTCATCAAAGGAGATGATGGTCCCGTAGAGGGAGGTGGAGACATCTTTCTGGATGGCATCGTTTGGCCAGTATTTTCCCATGACCGGCCAGGTGTTCCGGTCGATCTGCGCGGTAAGATCGTCACTGATCACCTGCCAGGTATCGCCCCGGTCGTCGCTGCGGAAAACTTTGTTTGCAGTGGTATACAGCCGGGTGGGAGCGTGGGGGCTGATGATCAGCGGGGTGTTCCAGTTCCACTGGTAGCTGTTCTCACCCTTGCGCGGCTCAGGCCTGATGTCAATCGCCTCCCGGCTCTTGCGGTCGTACCGCACCATGCCGCCGTACTGTGATTCGGCATAAACGATATCAGGATTTACCGGGTCGATCTGCGACCAGAATCCGTCGCCGCCATTGGTGACGAACCAGTCGTCGCTGAGCACGCCGGCACCCGCCGTGGAGCGTGACGGACCGCCGACGCTGTTGTTGTCCTGCGTGCCGCCATAAACATAATAAAATGGAAGGGAGTTGTCGACCTGCACCCTGTAAAACTGGACGATCGGCAGGTTTGACTTGAAGATGAACTCCTTGCCGCCGTCGAAGGTTTCATAGGCGCCCCCGTCGCTTCCGATGAAGAAATGCTTTGGGTCGCCCGGATCGATCCACATGGCGTGATCGTCGACATGCCGTTTGTTGTTGCCGACCGGTTTCCAGGTTTTCCCGCCATCTTCGGTCACCTGTGATACCGTTTCAACCGAATAGACCTTGTTGACATCCTTCGGATCACAGTAGATTTCGTTGTAATACTGGCCCTGGGCCGAGTGGTCGCTCATTTTCTGCCAGGAGGCGCCACGGTCGCTGCTGCGGTAAAATCCTTTTGCTTCCGGCGTTGATTCTATGATGGCATATACCACGTCGGGGTTCACGGGGGAGATGGCCAGGCCGATGCCGCCCATGTTGGCCGAGGGCAGTCCGGAGGTAAGTTTGTCCCATGTTTCACCCGCATTGACCGATTTGTAAATGGCCGTTTCGGGACCTCCGCCGATCTTGGTGAAAACATGACGGCGGCGTTGCTCCGAAGAGGCGTAAAGTACATCCGGGTTCCGGGGATCCATGATGATGTTGTTGACCCCGGTATTTTCGCTGATCTGCAGGACCTTCTTCCAGGTTTTTCCTCCATCGGCGGTTTTGTAGAGGCCGCGGTCGCCGCCGGGGCCCCAAACGGAGCCTTCCGCTGCAACATATACAACGTCGGAATTGCGGGGATCGATCACGATGCCGCCGATCTGGCGCGAATCCTTCAACCCCATGTTTTTCCAGCTTTTCCCGTCGTCGGAGCTTTTATAAACACCATTCCCGTAACCGAGCGAACGCTGGTGGTTGTTCTCGCCCGTACCGACCCATACAATGTTGTTGTTGCCCGGGTCGATCACCACGCAGCCAAGGGAGTAGGCACCGTTGTTGTCGAAAACAGGTTCAAAGGTGGTGCCGTTGTTGACCGTTTTCCAGAGATGCCCTGAGGCAGCCGCGACAAACCATTCGCTGTGGTTCCTGGGGTTGACGGCAAAGTCGGCGATACGCCCGGAACAGAAGGCCGGCCCGATGCTCCTGAATTTCAATCCCCCGACGAGTCCTGAATTGTACAGGGAATCCTCCTTCGGTTTCTCTTTGCCTTTTGATTTGTCTGTTGACTTCTCCTTCTCCTTGACCTGGCCTGCTTTTTCAGCAGCTTCACCCTTTTCCTTACCGGCTGGTTTTGATTTTTCAACATCGCTGCCTGCAGGTTTATCCTTGCCTGCTTCAGCAGCGGCGGAAGATTTAACAGTTTCGGCAGCCTTTTGAGCAGATTTTTTATCGGTTTGGGCCGTTACGGCCAGGCTCAGGATCAATGCACAGCCGATCAGCCATGCTGACAATGGTGAGAATTTCATGGATTTTGATTTAAAAGTTGACGGATGGAAGGACGATCGGGCGAAATGATACCCTTTTCGGTGATAATTCCAGTGATAAATTTTGCCGGGGTTACATCAAACGCAGGGTTGAAGGCGGACGACCCGGGGGAGCAGACCAGGATCCGTTCCATCCTGCCATCGCGTGTGGGACCCTCCTGGTAGAGAACCTCGTCTGCGTCGCGCTCTTCAATGGGGATATGTTTTCCGTCGGGGCAATCCCGGTCGAAGGTGGAGGTGGGTGCCGCAACATAGAACGGAATCCCGTATTCCTTTGCTGCAATCGCCTTTTCAAGCGTCCCGATCTTATTGGCCACATCCCCGTTTGCGGCAACCCGGTCGGCGCCGACGATCATCAGGTCGATTTTCCCGAGCGACATCAGGTATGCCCCGGCATTGTCGGGAAGGATGGTATGCGGCACGCCGGCCTGGCGGAGTTCCCATGCCGTAAGGCGGGCGCCCTGGCTGCGGGGACGGGTTTCATCGGCATAAACAAAAACCTTTTTCCCCCGGCTGTGGGCCAGGTAGATGGGGGCGAGGGCAGTACCGTAATCGACAAATGCCAGCCAGCCTGCATTGCAATGGGTTTCGATATTCATCCCGTCGCAAACCAGGGCGTTGCCGAATTCACCGATGCTGAGCGAATCGGAAGCATCTTTTGCGGCCAGTCGGAGGGCCTCCTCCGATGCTTCGGCGGGCGAACCCAGCGCCGCGGCATGTACTTTTTCAACGGCATGGAAAAGGTTCCGGGCGGTGGGACGGGTTGATCCGATCCGGAGCCGCGCGGTCTCCAGGGCGGCATGGTAACCTGAAACAGGTGCTTCATGTGCCGCCTGAGCCATGGCAAACCCTGCGATGGCCCCGATGGCTCCGGCACCGCGGACCATCATGGTGCGGATGGCGTGACAACTATCGGCACAGGTGGCTGCTTCACCTATTTTAAACTGAAAGGGCAGGAGGTTCTGCTCGATGAAAAAAACCGTGGTTCCCTCCATCCACACTGTCTGGTAATGCACGCCATCGACCTTCATAAGACGCGGGGGAGGTTATCCTGGATGAAATCAACCGGTTAAATGATCTTCCAGCCCAGGCTGATCACCCAGACATTGTTCCTTGAATCGAATTTGAAGTTGTTCACCTCGCTCACCAACTGGTTCAAACCGATCTGGTACCTGACATCGAGGGTGAACATCAGCACGTCAACCCCGGCGCCGGCCTGGATGGACCAGTTCACCGACTTAAAATCGCCGCTGGTAAGGGGACCTAATTTGGCACCTCCTTCGGATATGCTTTTATTGACGACGAAGGAAGCAGCGGGCCCCGCGAGGATCCTCAGGTTAACAATTTTCGCGTTGATCAGTTTAAAACCGATCAGTACGGGAACATCGAGCGAACCGATCTTTACCGTCTGTTTCCAGTTTTTCGAGAGGTCGGACACATTATTGCTGAAAACGCCGCCCTGGGTCGTGTAGTAAAGTTCAGGCTGCAGGTACAGTTTCTTCCCGATCCTTACAAAAGCACCGATCTGGAAGCCCGATTTGAATTTTGAAGTGATCGTGTCCATGTTGGTCGAAAGCTTGGCGGCATTGTAACCCACTTTAATGCCGACATTGAGCTGGCCGAAGGACGCTTCCGAGGTCAGAAGCACAGGCAGGAAAAACAGAAGGGCGATGATTAGTTTTTTCATAATGAGATTTTTTCGTTTAGGTATCAAAATTAAAAATTAAAAATTAAAAATTAAAAATAAATTAAACTTCACCGGAATAACCCGGTTCCATGTGTATCGCGGGTCAACATCTGCTAACCCCGAAATTTATAATTTGTAATTTTTAATTGATTACGTCGAATCCCGTGTAAGGAACCAGCACCTTCGGAATGTTGATCCCATCCGGGGTCTGGTTGTTCTCCAGCAGGGCCGCCACGATGCGCGGAAGGGCCAGCGCGCTCCCGTTGAGGGTGTGGGGGATGTGCATTTTCCCGTTTTCATCCTTGCAACGCAGCTTCATCCTGTTTGACTGGAAGGTCTCGAAATTGGATACGGAACTGACTTCGAGCCAGCGTGCCTGCGCCGACGACCACACCTCCATGTCGTAGGTGAGGGCCGATGTGAAACTCATATCGCCGCCGCACAGTTTGAGGACGCGAAACGGAAGTTCCAGTTTGCGCAGCAGCCCGGTAACATAGGCCAGCATCTCTTCCAGGACCTCATAGGATTTTTCGGCGGAGGCGATCTGGACAATTTCGACCTTGTCGAACTGGTGGAGGCGGTTCAGTCCGCGCACATCCTTTCCGTATGATCCGGCTTCGCGGCGGAAACAGGCCGAGTAGGCAACGTTTTTCACCGGGAGGTCCTGCACCTTCAGGATGGTGTCGCGGTATATATTGGTAACGGGAACCTCTGCCGTGGGAATCAGGTAAAGATCATCAAGGCCGACGTGGTACATCTGCGCGTCCTTGTCGGGCAACTGCCCGGTGGCGTAGGCTGAAGCGGCGTTCACCATGTATGGGGGCTGCACTTCATTATAGCCTTCCTTCAGGGCCTCTTCGAGAAAAAAATTGATCAGCGCGCGCTGCAGCCGTGCTCCCTTGCCTTTATATAAAGGAAATCCCGCCCCGGTGATCTTGTTCCCGGTGATGAAATCGATCAGGTCGTATTTTGTGGTCAGGTCCCAGTGGGGCACGGCATCCGGCGCAACAGGGACGATGGCGCCCTCCTGCAGCATCACCACGTTTTCGGCGGGCGTTTTTCCTGCAGGAACGGTGGAGTGGGGGAGGTTGGGCACCCTGACCAGCAGTTCGTCAAGTTCCTTTTTGATGGCTTCGAAGGCGGCATCGATCTCCTTTGACGCGCTCTTGATTTCGGCTGTCTTTTCCTTCAGCTGGTTCGCCTCGGCTGCTTTTCCCGATTGAAACAGCACGCCGATTTCCTTTGCCAGCAGGTTGCTCTGCGCCTGCAGGTCGTCGAGACGTTTCTGGGTCTCCCGGCGCTGGTCATCGAGGGAAACGATGCGGCCAATGATCCCGGTTCCGTCAAAATTTTTAATGGCAAGACGGTCAGTCACCTCCTGCTGGTGTTCACGGATGTAATTCAATGAAAGCATAAAAAAGGGATTAATGAACAAAAATAGGTAAAAACCGGCAGAGGATGTAAAAATTACTCAACAAATTACTTCAAAGACAGGGAGTGACGAGTGACGAGTGACGAATTCAGGGAAGATCATCAGATTTCAGATTTCACATTCAAACAAATTTGTATTATTTATGTGAATCAAGAGTCAAAAATGTCTTAAATTCCGATTAGACCTTTAGGTTTTTAAACTGAATTACCGTGAATTACACAGAGACCCACAGAGAAGACACAGAGTTACAAAGAGAATAGAAAAACAACTTATAAGGTGTCTATAATAGACTAATAACAGGAATCACAGATCAAACTCTGTGGTCTCCGTGACTTCTCTGTGGGTCTCTGTGTAATAAACATTGGCTGGCAATGGCCAACTCTTTGATTTGCATTAAAATGTGAAATCTGAAATGTGTGAAATTTTATGCTTTGCTGCTTCCCCCCCCGGAAATACCTCTTGATCTCTTATTGCCTATCGCCTGCTGCCTATTGCCTGTGATTGCACCTTAATTTTTGCATTTTCAGATAAAAAAAAGGCCATCTCAAACTTTTGAGACAGCCTTTCCGGCAAATTCGGTAAAGACACGGATTCCGCGCCTGGTGGGTTTAGTTGGCCGTTTCCTCCATCGGCAGGATGGAGACAAATGAACGGTCGCTTCTTTTCTTTTTGAATTCCACAATTCCGTCGATGAGTGCGAACAGGGTGTGGTCCTTTCCTATCCCGACATTCAACCCGGGATTGTGCACCGTTCCGCGCTGACGAAGGATGATGTTGCCTGATTTTGCAAACTGCCCGCCATAGATTTTGACGCCTAAACGTTTACTGTGCGATTCGCGGCCGTTGCTTGAACTTCCAGCCCCTTTCTTGTGTGCCATAACTTTATTAATTAAAAATTAAAAAATTCGCAATTGAAAACCCGGTTTCAGATGTCGTAATTTTCAATTGGTGTCTAGTTCAACAGTTAAGCGTGATAACCCGGCGCCGATTCCTTAAAAACTGATATTTTCAATTAGGATCTTACTGAAATCCTGGCGGTGACCCGATTCCTTTTCATATCCCTTGCGACGTTTTTTCTTGAAGATGACTACTTTGTCGCCACGAACATGATCCAAAATGGAGCCGCTCACGGAGGATCCGTCAACCAGGGGTTTGCCTACACTGATCTTGCCGTCGTTATCCAGCAGCAGTACCTTGTCAAATTCAATTTTGGTCCCGGGTTCACCATCGAGGCGGTGAACAAAAATCTCGTCGTTCTTTTCTACCTTGAACTGCTGACCGGCTATTTCAACGATTGCGTACATGATTTTAATGTGTTGATGTTCGTAAAATTGGGAGTGCAAAGTTATAAATTTATTCGGGATTCCAATACGATGTCATTAAAAAAACAGAGATTTTGTGTAAATTTGTAACATTATCAATCAATTATCCGTTCAATAGGATATATGGTTAAACAACAGTACCGGGTATATCATTTTTATATACGGGCGGTGGCATATGGAATCCTTATGCCCGCCATGCTGTTGCTGTTTTATGGATCGTTTGCCCGGGAGGCGCCTGCCACACCGGCCGTTCTCATGGGGGTTGTCACCAACGGTGCAACAACCCTGCCGGTTGTCGGTGCAAAGATAACCGTTAACGGCAAATCCACCTGGTCAACTTCCGGGGGGATTTACTCACTATCCGTCGACCCCGTGGGAACATTTCCCGTAACATGCTCGAAACCGGGATTTGATGACCAGGTCTCCCCACCCGTTGTTTTCCAGCAGGGGGGCAATGTCCAGCAAAATATCATCCTTTGGGAAACACTCAATCCTCCTGTAACCGTCACTGCTGCCCTTGATGCCGCCCAGCAGTCGGTCGGCCTGTCATGGGTTCCCCCGTCGGGCGATTACGAACTGCTTTACGACGATGGCATCCAGGACAATTTTACCATCTGGGCCTCTCAGGGGAACATGAATGCAGTTAAATTCAGCCCGGCCGGATACCCTGTCAAGGTAACAGGGGGATCGGTGAATATCGGCAATGCATCCAATTACCCGGCGGGGGTGCCCCTCAACCCTTTCCAGGTCAGTGTATATGATGCCACAGGGACCGGTGGCACACCGGGGAACAGCATTGCCGGTCCTTTTACAGTGAATCCCTTAGCCACCGGCTGGATTGAGTTTACACTGCCCGCGCCTGTCCAGGTGAGCAGCGGTGCATTTTACATCGTGATGATCCAGGTCGGGAACCCTCCCAACGCTGACGGAATTGCCATTGATGAAACAACCCCGCAATTCAGGAGCTATTCAAAATATGTAAGCGGCGGAAGCCCCTGGTTCCCGGCAGGCGGAAATTTTATGATCAGGGCCCGTTGCGAGGGACCTGGAGGCCCTGTCAGCCTGTCGGATCTGCCCTCCTTCCAGAACGTGTATGATATATTCAGGCTCAGGCAGGGTGAAGAACAAAACCCGTCGGTTTGGACCCCGCTGGCGGTGACCACGGCGACTACCATTCCCGACAATAACTGGACCTCCCTGCCGTGCGGTCCCTACCGCTGGGGGGTCAAGGCGGAGTATGCCGGGAACCGCTGGTCGGCGGTGACCTTTTCCAACATCCTGGGGAAATGCTGGACCGCCCCCGTAACCATCCACCTCGCTCCAAGCTGTGCAGGGAGCAGCTCCGCCGGTTCCTCCGCCAGGTTTGTAAACCTGGCCTATCCCGACACCACCTATACCGGTTTTTCAGATACCACGGGAACCGTCTCTTTCCAGCATGTCTGGAAGGGAACCTACCAGCTGACCTGTGGCAAGTTCGGGTATGACACCGTGGTTCAGACGGTTCCCGTAACAGGCCCGGTTACCTTGAATATCAGCCTTCTGCAGGTGAAGAATCCACCCGCCAACCTTGTCGTGAACGACAGCAGTCTTTTGGCGCACTGGGATGTCCCCCATTTTGAAAAACCGCTTTTTTCCGAAAACTGGAGCAGCGGTAACCTGACCCACAATGGCTGGACCCTGGAGGGAGGGTCTAACTGGGGAATTTCCGCTTCCGTCGGACACCCGGCGCCATGCATCCTTTTTGCTTCCGTGCCCCACCAGGTGAATTACACACAGTCGCTCGTCAGCCGCAACATTTCGGGCGAACGCTCCACCCTGTTGAAGCTGAAATACGATATTTTCCTTGACAACATCGGAACCACGACGGTAAACCAGATGGCGGTGGAAATATGGAACGGCGTTTCCTGGGGTGCCCTGAAAACATACAGCAACAGTTCCGGGAATTTTTCCTGGAAAACCGATGAGGTGGATATCTCCGGGTATACTGCGCAGGATTTCAAGATCCGCTTCAGGGCATCCGGGGGCAACTCATACGATATCAACAACTGGGGGATCGACAACATCAGCATCATGGCATCCGAACCAGCCCAGCAGCAGGCCACCTGCATTCTCGGCTACTATTTTTACCTGGGCAACATCATCAGCGGCTATACGACAAAGAATGCCTACCAGATCCCGGGCAACCAGGCACAGTACGGGCAGCCTTACAATGCCTGCGTGAGAGCGCTTTACGGATCGGGCTACTCGAGTTTCGCCTGTACCACCTTCACCTCCGAATTCCTTTATCCCGTGCGCAACCTGCACGGAACACCCATCGAAAATGTGGCCTTTATTGCATGGAACAAGCCCAATGCGGGTCCCGATTCGGTGGTAACCATCCCCCCCGGGTTGATCGGGTATACGGTTTACCGCGACGACAGTGTCATCGCCCAGATCACCAATACCGACACCCTTTCCTTTTATGACCTGAACCTCGAACCGGGGATCTATCATTATGGCGTGGCGGCGAAATACAACCTTGCCTCATACGGTTTTCCCGGGCAGACTGCCGAAAGCAATCCCGCCGGGCCCCTTGACATCAATATCAACTTCGGACGATCGCTTCCCTTTTTCGAATCATGGGATTACGGGACATTTGCATACAACGAATGGCGGTTTACACCCGCACAGGGCAACTGGATCATCAATCCCGCCGAAGGAATTCCCCAGCCGGCCGCCGGCTTTAAATGGCAACCTCCCCAGGTAAACTACAGTTATGCGCTCGAGAGCCCTGCATTCAACGGCGTTCCTTACAGTTGCGCGGCCATCTGGCTTGATTTTGACCTGAAACTCGCCAGCCGCAATTCAACCGGCGCCGAGAAGATGATCGTGGAAGCCTATTACAACCATGAATGGCACAAGAAAGCAGAAATCAGGAATTCAGGCAGCATCCCCTGGACCAATTACCATATTGACATATCAGCGGTGAGGGGGAAGGGTTTCAGGATCCGGTTCCGCGCGACCGGTGAGAATTCTTCCGACATTATTAACTGGTATATCGATAACATCAATGTCTACCCCATTTGTTACCCTGCTGTAAATACAGCCGCAAGGTCCCAGGGCGGCGGGGTGAGGCTCACCTGGTCTCCTCCCGCCTGTTACGGCGGCAACCTGCTCAATGAAGGGTTTGAAGAACCTTTTTTCCCGCCAACCCAATGGACAAAACACATTACCAACCTTGCCGCCACCTGGTCGCACGATGCAGCGAACGGACCGCTGGGCGTGCATAACGGGAATTATTGCGCGGGACTGAACTGGGAGTACAGCCACCAGGACGAATGGCTGATCGCACACAACATCTATGTCAACGGCGACCTCACCTTCTGGAGTTACGCGTACCAGGGTTCCCTCCACCTCGATCACTATTACCTGCAGGTTTCCACCGACCAGGGGGCTACCTGGAACGTGCTGCTCGACATGTCGGCCCTGCCGGCCTATACCAGCCCGAATGGCGTGAACGACTGGCACACGCCATACCACATCAGTCTTGCCGCCTATGCCGGTGAAACGGTCGACATCGCCTGGCATGCCGTCGACGGCGACGGCAACGGGCTGTGGTATCCATGGGCCATCGACGACTGCTCTGTCGGAACCGGCGACCATTTCACCCCGGTCAGGGCCGTGTCAGGGCAGAATCACCCGGGCGGCCATCCCGATCTGCCGCTTCATGACCTGCTGGGTTACGACCTTTACCGCCAGGCCGGCAATACCGGTATTTTTAACCAGGTAAACCCGGCAATCATAACGGATACAACCTATTATGACACGGCTGTACAGACCGGGCACTACCGTTATTTCATACAAAGCCGGTTTACCGAATGCCAGAATTCGACAAACTCCGATACCGTCCAGGCAGATGTGATCGCCGGAAATCATGAGATTGGGGGTTCACTTCTTAAAATATTTCCCAATCCGGCTACCGGCAGCATCACGGTTTCCTGCACTGAAAATCTCGTTTCGGTCAGCCTGGTCAGCAGCAACGGATTTTGTGCAGGGACCTGGAAGCCAGGAGGCCGCCGGGTTTTGATCCTGGATGTGCAGGGATTCCCGAGGGGGATCTATCTCCTCCGGGTCCGGACCGGGGACGGGTCCAGGAGCGTTAAAGTATGCCTGGTGCCGTAAAAAATTTACCAAGAAAAATTCACTTATTTTTGTTTTATCAAATTTATTTATAACTTTGAAGGGGAAAAAACGGGCATTATTTTGTTTAATGCACTGGTAATCATATACATTACCATTGTATTCTTTTGTTTATGTTAAGATTTTAATGAAGGAAGCTCATACCCTATATAATATCAATTGTTCATTGATACCCTATATTTTTATAAAACCAAGTGTTATTAACTAAACCCAATCTTATGAAAAAAATCTTCAGATTTTTGCAGATCATGATTCTGGTATTGCTCTGGGGAGGTGCCATGGCACAGGCCCCTTATTGCACCCCTACTTACACCACCGGGTGTACCTTTGGAGACGGAATTACCCTTTTCCAGCTGGGAACCATCAACCAGACGATCGCATGTAATGGCACACCCAACGCATGGTATCACGATTATACAGCATCCTCGACAACCATGACCACAGGCACTGCGTACACACTGACAGTTCAGTCCGGTTACAGCAGTACCTACATGAGTCTCTGGATTGACCTGAATAATAACAATACTTTTGATGCGGGTGAAATTTTCGTGACAGGTCTTGTTTGTACCAGTGCGGCTACAAACTATACTGCTACCATCACCATCCCGGCAGGTACATCCGCCGGCGCCCACCGGTTGCGTTACCGTACCGAATGGTTAAGCGCCCCCACGGGCCCCTGCTCTTCGCAGACATACGGCAACTCCGCCGACTTTACCATCAACGTTGTTGGCGCCACCTATGGAACCCTTGCCGGAACCGTAACGAACTCGGTGACCCTTGCACCCCTTGCAGGTGCTACGGTTACCGTACCCACCTATACACCGGTTGTGACACCCGCTTCGGGGGCCTATTCAATCGGAAGCATTGTTCCGGGCACAGTCAACGTTACCTGCACCGCTACGGGCTATGTTCCCTACAGCGGCACGGCAGTGATGGTTGGCGGTACAACCACGACCAAGAACATTGCCATGGCTCCGAGCCCCAAAATGAGCGGTACCATTACCGATGCCTCCACAGGCGCCCCGGTGGTCGGTGCAACCGTTAAAGTGGCAGGCGTCATCCAGGCCTATTCAGTGGCAGGCGGTGTCTACCTCACCAACCCCCTTCCCGTGGTGGGCCTGCAGCCCATCATCATCAGCAAGACAGGATATGACGATTTCACCGCCAACGTTACGTTGGTCGGAGGGCAGACCCTCGCCCAGGATGCAGCGTTGCTTCCCACGGCCGTTGCGCCCGGTCCTTTTACCGCTGCCTTTAACAACCCCACCACTCCGACAGCAGTCAACCTGAACTGGGGCGTCCCCCAGGGCCAGTACCAGATCATCTACGATGACGGCGGCGAAGAAAACTTTGCCATCTGGGCAACTGCAAACAATCTCAATGCCCTGAAATTCACCCCGCTGGCATGGCCGGTGAAACTGATCGGCGGCAAGGTTGACCTTGGTTTAGCTACCGATTATCCTGCCAACGCACTTCCTTTCACCACCTTCACCATGCTCGCCTACAAGGCTGATGGTCCCGGCGGTGTTCCAGGCACAAAGATCGACAGTGTAACGGTAACTGCCACCGATTTCGGTTGGGCCAGTTTTAGTTTCACCACACCTCTCACCATCAACTCAGGCGATTTCTACCTGGTGATGAAACAGGGCGGTATTCCCCCCCAC
>CAIMWF010000039.1 GCA_903845055.1 uncultured Bacteroidales bacterium
ATACCGGGCTGCTTCGATGCGGGTATGCATTTCCGCCAGTTTGAATCCGATGGACTGGTGATTGATGATCTCGGTTCCAAACGCCTTCCTTTCTTTTGAATATTTCAGGGCACGTTCATAGGCTCCCTGGGCAATGCCCAGCGCCTGTGAAGCGATGCCGATGCGGCCTCCTTCGAGGGTTTTCATGGCGAATTTGAATCCGAACCCGTCCTCCCCGATCCGGTTTTCCTTCGGAACGATCACATCGGTGAACATCACCGAATGGGTGTCGCTGCTGCGCATGCCCATCTTGTCTTCATGGGGTCCGAGGGTGATGCCCGGAGAATGGCGGTCAACCAGCAAAACATTGATCCCCTTGTGTCCCTTTTCGGGATGGGTTTGGGCGATCAAAAGATAAGTTGATGCTGAATTTGCGCTGGTGATCCAGTTTTTTACCCCATTTACCAGGTAATGGTCACCCTTGTCGATGGCCGTGGTTCGCTGGGAGGTGGCATCAGATCCTGCTTCAGGCTCGGAAAGAAGGAATGCGCCTATTTTTTCTCCGCGTGCGAGCGGTTTTAGCCACTTTTCCTTTTGTTCCTCCGTGCCAAACGATTCGATGCCATAGCAAACCAGTGAATTATTCACCGACATGATTACCGACACGGAGCTGTCGATTTTCGAGATCTCCTCCATTGCCAGTACATAGGAAATGGTATCCATGCCACCTCCGTCGTATTTGGTATCGACCAGCATTCCCAGGAATCCAAGTTCGGCCAGTGCTTTAACATGATGGGTTGGAAATTCGGCTTTGGCATCGCGTTCCAAAACATCTTTGATCAGCTCGCGCTGTGCATAATCCCGCGCGGATTGCTGGATCATGATTTGTTCTTCGGTAAATTCGAAATTCATGGCTGTAGCTTATAAAATATTAAATATAAATCAGTTGGACTATTCTGCATACAAAAATACGACTAATTTATAAGGATACCAAGCCGAAAAAGGGTGGGGCGAATATTATTATGGCTGGGCGGTATGATACTCAAACGCCCCCGCATCAACATGCCCCGAACCGGACCTGGCCGCCTGATCAAAGTCAAAGGTTACTCCCATCTGCGACACATCCCTCCCCATCCCCCTGGCGGGAGAATCAGCCTGCAGCCTGAAATCGCCTCGCAGGAGATCCCTGAAATGAACATTGACCGCGGACGAATCGGTGTAATTGTCCGACAGGCTGACATGAACCCCTTTAGAAAGATAGATATAACTCCGTTCCTTGTCGGGATAATTGCCAACCGACCCAGGATGGACGATGATGTTGTTGGCAATCCTGCTGCCGGCGCTCAGCATACTGTAGAACCGGATGCCGTCGGTTTTGACATTGACGATCGTATTGTTCACGATGTTAAAATATCTTCCCGGAACTGTCGTCCGGTCATCACAGAATATGCCAAAAACCGGAAGGGTCGTATCCCCCGGAAAATAGTTCATCCCGGCATTCACGATCACATTGTTGAAAATAAGGTTGTTCCCGGTGCCAAATACAACAATTCCGTTGCCTGATCCCCCGGAAACAAAGTTGTTATAACATTTTCCCGTTGTCCCACCGCCGATCTGGATTCCGCTGTTCTGGTACAAGACCGCGGCAGATCCGTAATTGGTAACCCTATTGCCGTAAATTTCACAATCCACGGTGGCGCAACTCACCTGGATCCCGTCCCAGTGGTTGGATTCGAGAATGTTGTTGTACACCCTGAGCCCCCTGATCTCATGCGGGTAAAGGGTATCCCGCCGGCCATTGCAAATGGTGGGGTGCCCGTTGTAAAAAGAGTGGCCGATATACATCCCCTCCCCCCCGGTATTGTGAATATAGTTGTCGTGAAAAATGGTGTGGTATTGGGTGAAATGCCCCCGGTTGGAACCCAGGTCACAGCGTGGATCCGTTTTCGACATGATGCCGGCAAACCCGGTGTTGGCAATCTCGATATGGTCAATTTCAAAATTGGTACTCTTATCATCCAGCGTAACCCCGTTTTTATTTGGTGCGGTTCCCGTCACCCTGATCCCGTACCTGATGGAATCGACCCCCGAACCGGTGAACCTGAAATAGCTGGAGCCGGCAATTTTTATCCCGTAGTTGAAATAGTTGTTTCTTACAACTACCGCCCCTCCACAGTTAATGAAGACAATATAATGCAGCGAATCGCCGTGGAAGTTGCTCAGGTATAGATAATCCCTCATTCCTGCCTGGATGCACACGGTATCTCCGGGCTCAACCTTCAGGTTGTTCCCATTGGCAGCCAGCTGAAGACTCGAAATAGTATGCCGGCAGGAACAAGGCTGTGCGGGTGAAATTTTCGCACCCAGTGATAAAAACAAAAAAAATAAAGCTATTCTTCCGTTTGCTCCTGGCAAAACACCCATGGTGACTTGAGAATTAACAAAGATCTCCGCTACATCTGCCGTTCGTAGGTTATCTTGACATCCCCTACGGGAGCATGTTCAATTACAACGATTTGCACCTTGCTGATTTCCAGGATTTCTATGGTGAATTTCATTTTATTCTCCACATTTTTTGCAACGATCCGGGTGCCTTTGCCCTTTAGTTTCCAGGTGGCATGAATTGGTTTCCCGGGAAAGTTTTTAATGGCCGTATGATTTGCAAAAATCTCCAGGGTGGCACGCGTTTCAGACTGCACCAGCCTGTCGAGGGTCACCTCTTTTCTGGAGGCTCCGCCATCGCCGGCAGGTTTTCCTTCCTTCGATTGTTTCTGGCCCTGATTACCCGCCAGGGAGGCCGCTGCCTTCAGGGCAGAAGAATCGGCTATTTTTTCCACTTTGATTGGTTTCCAGGTACCTACAATGATTTTTTCATTCGGGTGCGCGGTGATGGCGCAGGAGCTCATGACAATGATGGTAACTGCGATGGTGCAAAAGGCAATAATTCTGTTTCTGTTCATCTTTTTCTATTTAGTTTTAAAACGGGAATAGGGATTAATTATTATAAGACTTTAACAACGTCGACCGTTGAATCGCGGTTATTGATCTTCACTTCGAAACCGCGTTTTTGAAATACCGAGATCATCCTTTTGTTATCCGGGGTGGTTTGAGCCACGATCTTTTTCAGTTTCCCCCCTTCCGCCACTTCAAGGCAAAAATCGGTGATGATGTTTCCAAGATCCTTTTGCTGCCATGCATCTGCGATCAGGACGGCATATTCAACCGTTTCGTGATCAGGATCGGCGACAAGCCGGCCGACACCGATCAGTTTTTTCTGTCCTTCCTCCACGATTTCAGCAACGATGGCTATCTCGCGGTCATAGTCGATGTAGCAATAACGCGTTGCCACTTCATGGGTTTCCCAATGGAAAAAATACCTGAAACGGTTGTAAAGCGATTCCTTGGAGCAGGAACCGAGCATTGCCAGCCACATGGGCTCATCCTCCGGTTTGATGGGACGAAGCAGCACCCTGGTGCCGTCCTGCAACACGGTTGATTTTACGTACTTCTCCGGGTAGGGATGCAGTGCAAGGTGGGCATAGGGGTCTTCTTCCCGCCACGCCGCATTCGCATCCACGACGATGCGGGCATCGAGGGCAACAACATCTTCGGGGGTCACCAGGAGGGGGTTGATGTCGAGTTCGGTGATCTCGGGGTAATCTGCAGCCAGGTAAGAAAGCCGGATCAGCACCTGGATGAGTTTATCGACATTTTTCGCCGGCGATCCCCGGTACCCGCGGAGCAGGGGATAGATTTTAAGCGACTCGATCATGTGCCGCGCCAGTCGCTCGTTCAACGGAGGGAATCCAAGTGCCTTATCACCAAACAATTCGGCGGTGATCCCTCCCATGCCAACCATGAGCACGGTTCCGAAAACATTGTCTTTTTTAATTCCAAGGATCATCTCCACCGAATCTTTGACGGAGGCCATTTTCTGGACGGTCACCCCTTCGATCCGGGCATCGGGTCGCTGGTTTTTTGCCGATTCAAGGATGCGTTCGAAGGCCGCCCTCACCAGTTTTTCAGTACCAAGATCGAGCTGGACACCCCCGGTATCGGATTTATGGGTGATGTCGGGCGATTGAATTTTAAGCACTACCGGGTAGCCGATGCGTGCCGCGATTTCAACAGCCTCTTCGGCATTTGCGGCAAAATAGGGCCGGGTGGTGGAGATTCCGAAATTTTCCAGGATGGTCTTGGAGCGTTCTTCCGGCAGAACCGCCTCCTGGCCGGCAATCATCCGCGTGAATGATTCCCGGAGTTGCTGCCGGTCAAGGGTGAATTCAACTGGAACATCCCTGGGGGTTTCGTAGAGTGTTGCCAGGTTCCTGTTGTAGGCCACCATGGTCATGAATGCCCTGATCGCCTGTTCCGGTGTTTTATACGACGGGATTCCACTCTCCACCAGGATGTCGTCGGCTTCGTGCATGCTTCGCCCGCCAAGCCATGCAGCCAGGATCGGTTTCCGGGTGGAGGCAACCAGCGCACTGATCTCCTTTGCCGTGGCATTCGGATTGGTCATGGCCTGGGGGGTAAGAATCACAAGCACGGCATCCACCCCCTGGTCGGCCAGTACGATTTGGGTAGCTTTGGCGATGCGTTTTGCACGCGCGTCGCCAAGCACATCCACCGGGTTGCCGTGCGACCAGTAAGGAGGCAGGTTTTCGTTCAGCAAAGCCTTCGTTTCACCGGAGAGTTCAGCCAGTACGCCGTTTGCCGCGATCAGCGCATCAACCGCCATCACACCCGGTCCTCCTGCATTGGTAATGATTCCCAGGCGCGGGCCCTGGGGGAATTTGCCCCGCCCGATCATCTCGGCCACGCTGAAGATGTCGCCGATCTCATAAACCCTCGCCAGCCCGGCCCTTTGAAAGGCCGCATCATACACGGCATCTTCAGAGGCCATCGCTCCTGTATGCGAAGCCGCCACTTCGGCCGATTCGGGAAACCGCCCGGCCTTGTAAACGATGATCGGCTTTTTACGGGCAAAAGCCCTCGCCGCGGTCATGAACTTCCGGGGATCCCTGATCGATTCAATGTAGAGGATGATGCAGTGTGTCTGCTCATCTTCACCAAAATAGTCGATCAGGTCGCCAAACTCGACGTCGATGCTGTTACCAATAGATACAAACTGAGAAAACCCGATTTTTCCTTCAATGGCCCAGTCGAGCACCGAGGTGCACAAGGCTCCCGACTGCGAAATAAAGGCGATGTTGCCGGGCCTGGGCATATCGGCCGCAAACGAGGCATTCAGCTTCAACCCGGGAACGATGATTCCCAGGCAATTCGGACCGATAACCCTCATGCCTTCAAATTTCCGGATCTCGGCGCGGATCAGCTCCTCGAGTTTTTTCCCCTCCTCGCCAATTTCCTTGAACCCCGCAGAGAGGATGATGATCCCCCGGATCCCGGCTTCACCGCATTCTCTGATCACAGCCAACACCTTTTCTGCCGGCGTGCAGATGATCGAAAGATCGGGGATCTTTGGCAAGGTGGCCACCCCCGGGTAGCACGGAATGCCCATCACCGCCTCATGGTCCGGGTTCACCGGGTATACCACCCCCCGGAACCCGCCGCTGACAAGGTTGATCAGCACCTTGCCACTGACACTGTTGGGATTGGTCGTGACACCGATCAGCGCAATACGCTCCGGGTTGAAGATATTGTTGAGTTTGTGGATGTTCATGAAAGCGGGTAATCGATTAACGGGAGCAAATTTAGGGTTAATTTCCGGAATTTTCGCACCTTTGCACTCCAATTCATAATACCTTTCATGCATGAAACAACTGTTACTCCTTTCGTTAAGCGTGATTTTCCTGGCATCAAACCTCCCTGCGCAAAATCCCACCCCTGAAATAAAGAAAGCCCCCGCTTTCGGGATCACCTTTTCGGGATATGTCAACACGGATATCTTCTTCGACACCCGTCAAACGGTAATGGCCCGCGAAGGAGAATGGCTCTTTTATCCTGACAACGTTAAACTTGACCCCAACGGGAAAGACATCAACTCCAGGGGCTCTTATGACATCCTGAGCATCCAGACCCGGATAACGGGCAACATCACCGGCCCCGATATTTTCAATGCCAAAACGTCGGGCCTGATTGAATGCGAGTTTTATGGGAACATCAATGTCAACATAAACACCTTCAGGCTGCGGCACGC